>NZ_JBBPCO010000003.1 GCF_038070005.1 Thermithiobacillus plumbiphilus
TTAGGGGAAACAGTACTAGATGCTTAAAGCTCCCTGACCCAGTAGGTGGTGGCAATACACGCTATAGTGGCAACTATCTAAATTTTTTGTTCAGTACTTATGCCAACGGCACGGACTTGAGTGGCGGCACGATTCCAAACGAGACCCGCATGACCGTAGCCAAGCGGGTGGCAACAGATCTTGTCAATAATTCCAGTGGCATGCGTTTTGGTGTATCCAGCTTCTACGCCGGCTCAGGTACGTCTCAAAACTATGGTCACGGTGCAACGATCGATGCTACCTGCGGAAGCAGTACAACTGATCTGACTAGCGCAATTTCTGGCTACAGTGCTTCGACCAGCACCCCTCTGTCAGAGGCCCTTTACGAAATCACGCGCTATTTTCGAGGCATGTCAAGCTATTACCATAGCGACGTCAGCTACACCAGCCCTATCCAATACCGATGCCAAAAGAATTTCACCATTGTGATTACCGATGGTTTGCCGACTTACGACACGAATATACCAGCGAGCGACCCGGACGATAACAACTCCAGACTTCCCAATTGGGATGGGCTGGCGCCTGATACAAGCAGCAGCATGTATCCCAACTTCCCCCAGTACTCCGATGGCTTTCAGCCCACCGACTCTGAAGCAAAAGAAGGCTACTCACTCTATCTCGACGACCTCGCCAAGTTCGCCTATGACATCGACATGAGGCGCACCGGCACTGACAATGCCGATGTAAGCTACAACGATCCAGAATACAAAAAGCAAAACCTCAATACCTACACCATCGGCTTCGCCGCCGACAACCAGATGATGGAAGATGCTGCTGAATATGGGCACGGGCAATACTTCACGGCAAGCAACTCCGCGCAATTGATCCAGGCCCTGCAAAGAGTCGTCAACGACATCGCCGCGCGTACCGCTTCTGCCGCAGCTGTAGCTGTCAATACGACTACCGTCAGTTCGGATACCCGCATCTATCAGGCCACCTTTGATTCCGGTTCATGGGCGGGTGATCTGCAAGCCTATCCGGTCGAAATAGCGAATGGCGAAATCACCAAGGCCACACCTAGCTGGACCTCGGGCAGCGCCAACACCCAGCTCAAGCAGCGCGTCTCTGCAACTACTGATACGCGCAAGATCATTTCTTATAACGGCAGTACCGGGATTGCATTTACCTGGGCCACCCTCAGTAGCGCACAGAAGACACACCTTGTTGATGAGAACCGACTTAATTTCTTGCGGGGCCGCACGCAAGATGAGGGAGTGACATTTCGAGATCGCGACGGACCATTAGGCGACATCGTCAACTCACAGCCGGTATATGTCGCGAAGCCCCCTTTTACTTACTCGGATGCCACTTACCAGACTTTCAAAAGTGACCATGCAAACCGTACTCCAATGATCTATGTTGGTGCAAACGACGGCATGCTACATGCATTCAATGCATCAACCGGTGCAGAGGCCTTTGCCTATGTGCCCAACCTGCTCATGGATCAGCTAAAAAATCTTTCCAACATTCCCTATGCACATCAGTATTATGTCGATGGACCTATTACTGTTGGTGACGTTTATACAGGCACTTCATGGAAAACCTTGCTTGTCGGTGGCCTGGGCAAAGGCGGCAAGGGTTTTTACGCCCTTGATGTAACCAATCCGACTAGCACAACAGAAGAAGGCCTGAAATCGATAGTAAAATGGGAATTCACGGATGCTGACATGGGTTACAGCTTTGGCCGCCCACTCATCATCAAAACGGCTGCGGAAGGCTGGGTGGTCGCCGTGACGTCCGGTTATAACAACTCAGGCCAGGGCTATCTGTATCTTCTGAATCCTGATACAGGAGCGATCATTGAGAAGATCTCAACGACCATTGGGACTGCTGCCAATCCCAGTGGGCTTGGCCAGCCATCGGCGGCTGACGAGGATGGGGATGGCGTAGCAGATTATATTTATGCCGGAGATCTCAATGGCAGTCTCTGGAAGTTCGATCTTACTGCAAGCAACTCAAACAGTTGGGATATTGCCTTCAAAGTAGGCAGCACCAAGCTGCCATTGATCACCGTCAAGAATGCAAGCAATCAAGCGCAACCGATCACTGCTGCCCCGGAAATCGTCAAACATCCCACCAACGGCATGCTGATCATTCTCTTTGGCACCGGCCGCTATCTTGGAGCAACGGATGCCACCGATACCCAGACGCAAAGTTTTTACGCCATCAAGGACTCAGGGTCCGCAATCGCCAGCACGGACCGCAGAACCCTGGTGCAACAATCCCTCTATACCGCCACCATCAATGGTCAGCAGACACGGCTGATGACGTCGAACAATGTAGACTGGACTGTCAAAGATGGCTGGTACATGGATTTCATTGACAGCGGTGAACGGAACGTCACCAACCCGCAGGTGCGCAATGGTGCCTTGATTTTCACCAGCTTCATTCCGAACGAAGATCCTTGCAGCTTTGGCGGAACAGGCTGGCTCTACGACTTCAACTATCTGACAGGTGCAGCCTTTGAGCAGCCTGAACTGGACATCAACAATGATGGTGAACTGGATGGGAATGATGTCACCGGTGATGTGACTAGTGGTGACAAAACCTACAAGGGCACTCCTGGTGCGCTGCAGATTGGAAATGGCTTCGCTGCCAAGCCAACCATTCTGGATGACGGGCTCCGTGATAAAAAGTTCATATCCAAGAGCGACACCAGCATCCGAGTGGTCATGGAGCGCGGTGGCAACAAGCGGACCGGCAACTTCCGGCCGATCTCATGGCGCGAAGTGTTTTAAAGTCGGGGAAACCTGAGTTGAACAAAGCCGGGAGCGCTTCCCGGCTTTTCTTTTTAACCAGCCACCCGCGCCAGCGCCAGCGGCAGGCTGAACACCACCTTCTCCCGCACCCCATCCATCTCGGTGGCGACATTGCCGCCCCAGGCCTGCAACTGCTCGATCACCCCGCGCACCAGGTGTTCCGGGGCCGAGGCGCCGGCCGTCACCCCCACCCGCTCCACACCCGTAAACCAGTCCTGTTGCAACTGGCTGGCATCCTCGATCAGGTGGGCATGCCGGCCAAGCCGGGTACCTAACTCGGCCAGCCGGTTTGAATTGGAGCTGTTCGGGGCACCGACCACCAGCAGCACCTCTACCTGCTCGGCCAGTTGCTTGACCGCATCCTGGCGGTTTTGCGTGGCATAGCAGATGTCATCCTTGCGTGGGCCGTGAATGGCCGGGAAGCGTTCCCGCAGGGCATTGATGACCTGCGCGGTGTCGTCCATGCTGAGCGTGGTCTGGGTGATGTAGGCCAGATTGTCGGGGTTGCCCACCTGTAGGCGGCCCACGTCCTCGGCATCCGAGACCAGGTGCATGATGCCCTCGCCCGCCTGGCCCATGGTGCCTTCCACCTCGGGGTGTCCGGCGTGGCCGATCAGGATCATCTCCCGGCCCTCGCGGCTGTAGCGGGTCACTTCCATGTGCACCTTGGTCACCAGCGGACAGGTGGCGTCGAACACCTTGAGCCCGCGCCTTTCGGCCTCCGCCCTGACGGCCTGGGAAACCCCATGGGCGCTGAAGATGACCGTGGCGTCATCCGGCACCTCGTCGAGCTCATCGACGAAGATCGCGCCGCGCGCGCGCAGGTCTTCCACGACATGCCGGTTGTGCACCACCTCATGGCGGACGTAGATGGGCGCGCCGAGCAGTTCCAGGGCGCGCTCGACGATCTGGATGGCACGGTCGACACCGGCGCAGAAGCCGCGCGGGTTGGCCAGAAGTATGTCCATGAATCACCTGTTTCAGAGAGGTTGGCGCAGGCGCGGTCACACCGGCCCAAAGGGTTTATTTTAAGGGTCTTTTCCGGAAAAAGCAGCAACAGTCTCTGGCGGGTTCCGCTGACCCTGGAAGCGGGTTATACTACTTAAGTCTATTGCCTAACAAAGACTTCCTGATGCAAAGACGTCCCATCACCGGCAGAACCGCCGTCTACGGCATTCTGGGCCATCCTGTCGAACACAGTCTCTCTCCCCTGATGCATGCCAGCTTCGCCGAACAGACCGGCGTCGACATGGCCTATGTGCCGTTTCCGGTTGCCGGGGCGGATTTCGCGGCGGCTTTCAAAGGCTTGCGGGCACTGGGCGTGCGTGGCGCCAATGTGACGGTACCGCACAAGGAGCGCGCCCATGAAATGGCGGATGCACTGAGCCTGGAGGCGCGCGAGATCGGTGCGGTCAACACCCTGCAGATCAGACCCGAAGGTGTATACGGGCACAACACCGATGCCGCCGGCTTCATGGCGGCTCTCGATGACACCGGACTGGACTGGCGCGGGCGGCGGGCTTTGGTGATTGGTGCGGGCGGGGCGGCGCGCGCCATTCTCTGGGCCCTGGGGGCCGGTGGCGCTGAACGCATCCATCTTGCCAATCGCACCCTCGCGCGTGCGCAGGAGTTGGCCCGGCATTTCGCGAAACTCCCCATCCAGCCGATCGCCCTGGAGCGCGCCAGTCTCGATGCCATCCTGCCCGGTATCGGTCTGGTGGTGAACACCAGCAGCCGTGGCCTGCATGGTGAGGATCATCCGGAACTGGACCTGGATAAAGTGGATTCATCTGGCATTATCTGCGATATCGTCTATAACCCCATTGACACACCGCTGTTGCTGGCTGCTCAAAGCAAAGGGCTTTGTACAGTGGATGGCCTTGGCATGCTGTTGCATCAGGGCGCGGAGAGCTTTCGCCTCTGGACCGGTCAACAGCCCAGTGTTGCTGGCGCAAGGGAAATACTGAGACAATGGCTAGCGTCAACCCGCAAACACCCGTAAATTCACTCGGCCAGGCGCTCATCCATCAGGGGCTCTGCTCGGAAGAGGTGATTGCTGCCGCACTGACCGATGCCAGACAGCAGAGCACCACGCTGGTTGCGATGCTGGTCAAGAAGGGTCTTGTTGCGCCAAGCAATCTGATGCAGGCACTGAGCGCGCGCTATGGCCTGCCGATGCTGGACCTGGATGCGGTCAATATCGATAGTGACCCAGGCAAGCTGCTCGACAGCAAGCTGATCCAGCGTTATCGCGCCATTCCCCTGTCCCGCTACGGCAAGCAGCTGTTTCTCGCAGTTTCCGATCCCACCGACTTCAGCAGTTTCGACGACATCAAGTTCAATACCGGGCTGCAGGTCACGCCGGTACTGGTCGAAGAGGACAAGCTGGCGCGCGCCGTCGAGACCCTCTTCAACCGCATGGGCGGCAATATCGCCGAGCTGATTGGCGACAGTAGCTTCAATGCCAACTTGGAGAATCCGGAAGAGACCGAGGTCGAGCTCGAAAAGCTCTCGGCCTCCACCGAGGATGCGCCGGTGGTGCGATTCGTGCAGCACCTGCTGCTGGATTCCATCCAGCGCGGCGCCTCGGACATTCACCTGGAACCCTATGAGAAGTCCTTCCGGGTGCGCTATCGCATCGACGGCATGCTGCAGGAGATCATTCAGCCACCGACCGGGCTGCGCGATGGCATCACCTCGCGCCTGAAGATTCTGGCGCGCCTCGACATCAGTGAGCGTCGCGTGCCCCAGGACGGTCGGCTGCGGGTGCGCCTGAACCGCGAGCGGGCGATCGATTTTCGTATCAGCTTCCTGCCGACGCTCTATGGCGAGAAGATCGTGCTGCGTCTGCTCGACCCGGCCTCGGCCAAGGTCGGCATCGACAAGCTCGGTTTCTTTCCCGAGCAGGAGGCCGCCTTCCTCGAAGCCATTCATCGCCCCTACGGCATGGTGCTGGTGACAGGTCCCACCGGCTCCGGCAAGACCGTTACCCTGTACACCGCGCTCAACATTCTCAATACCGCCAGCGTCAACATCAGCACGGCGGAAGACCCGGTGGAAATCAATCTCCACGGCGTCAACCAGGTGAATGTCAACGACAAGATCGGCATGGGCTTTTCCACCGCGCTGCGTGCCTTTCTGCGCCAGGACCCGGATATCATCATGGTCGGTGAAATCCGCGACATTGATACCGCCGAGATCGCGGTCAAGGCGGCACAGACGGGGCACCTGGTGCTGTCCACCCTGCACACCAACGACGCGCCGCAGACCCTGACCCGACTGGAAAACATGGGCGTGCCCTTGTTCAATATCGCATCCGCCGTGCACATGGTGCTGGCACAGCGACTGGCCCGGCGGCTCTGCGAGCACTGCAAGAAGCCGACCAGCGTTCCCGAGCCCGCCATGCTGCAGGCCGGCTTCAGGCGCGAAGAGCTCAAGGGCTGGCGGCCACTGACAGCCACGGGTTGCGAGAAGTGCAGCAACACCGGCTACAAGGGCCGGGTGGGCCTGTATCAGGTGATGCCGGTATCCGAGGCCATGCGCAACCTGATCCTGGAAGGCAAGACCGCAACGGATCTGGCGCACCAGGCCGCCGCCGAGAACATCAACACCCTGCGCCAGTCCGGCTTGCGGCGCGTAATGGATGGCACCACCAGTCTTGAAGAAATTACCCGAGTCACCAATCTCTAGGCAGGCAGCTCATGGCGCAGGCAGCTCAGGAAATCGCACGCAACAACAAGGCCCTGGTCGTACTTGAATTCGTCTGGGAAGGCAAGGATGCGGAAGGCGCCCTGAAGAAGGGCGAGATCAGGGCACCAACGGAAACCTACGCGCGCGCGCTGCTGCGCCGTCAGGGCGTGACCCCTTCGCGGGTGAAGAAAAAGGCCAAGCCGCTGTTCGGCGAGCGCCGGGTCAAGGAAAAGGATCTGGTGGTCTTCACCCGTCAGCTCGCGACCATGATCAACGCCGGCCTTCCCATCGTGCAATCGGTGGAGATGATCGCGGCCAGCAGCGGCAATCAGGGCCTGAAGTCACTCCTGCAGGCGGTGCAGGTCGATGTCGAGGCCGGCGAGCGGCTGTCCGTGGCGCTGGCCAAGCATCCAGCCTATTTCGACAAGTTGTATGTGTCGCTGGTCGCCGCCGGCGAACTCGGCGGCATTCTCGATGGCATTCTCCTCAAGCTCGCCGGCTACCGGGAGAAGAGCTTCGCCCTGAAGGCCAAGATCAAGTCGGCCATGTTCTACCCCATCAGCATCCTGGTGGTGGCCTTCATCATCACCGCCATCCTGATGATCTTCGTCATCCCGAAATTCGCGGAGATGTTCTCCGGTTTCGGGGCCGACCTGCCGGCCCTGACCGCATATGTCATCAAGATGTCCAATGCCTTCGTGGACTACTGGTATCTAGTGTTCGGCGTACCTGCCCTGCTCATCGTTGCCCTGCTTCAGGCCTACAAGCGCTCAGCAGGCGTCAAACTGGCATTCGATCGCGGCCTGTTGCAGATTCCGGTGCTCGGGGAGATCCTGCTCAAGGGCGCCATTGCCCGGTTTACCCGGACATTTTCTACCATGCACGCCGCCGGCGTGCCCATGACCGAATCGCTGGACACCATTGCGCGCACCTCCGGCAATGCGGTGATCGAAGGCGCCATTCTCGCCACCCGCGAGGCCGTGTCTCAGGGCCAGCGGCTGTCGTTGCCGATGGCGGAAACCGGCATCTTCCCGCCCATGGTGGTACAGATGATCGGCATCGGCGAGGAATCCGGCTCGCTGGAGACCATGCTCGGCAAGGTGGCGGACTTCTATGAAGCGGAGGTCGATGAGGGCGTGAACCGCATGACCAGCCTCATGGAACCCATGATCATGGTGGTGCTCGGCGTCCTGATCGGCGGTCTGGTGATTGCCATGTACCTGCCCATCTTCAAACTCGCGTCAGTGGTCGGCGGTTAAGGCCAAAGGTTCTGGATAAATTGTTGAAACCATTCATCAGCCCGGCCGAGACCGGCGAAATCGCCTGGCGCATGCTGCTCAGCGTGGCCGGGTTCCGGCTTCTGATCCTGGCCGTGCTGTCTGTATTTGCCTTCCTGCCCCTGCAGGAGCCGCTGCTCGCGACCGCCGGAAATCCGGAACGCCTGCAGAATGCTGTGTTGCTGGCGGGCCTGGTAGGTCTCCTGCACCTGACATTTACACTCAAGCGCTGGCCGACCAACCCCTACCGTCTGTCGCTGATCCAGATTCTGCTCGACACGCTGATGATCACCCTGCTGGTGCATTACACCGGTGGCAGCCATAGTCCGCTGCTGGTACTTTACCTGCTGGTGATTGTCAGCGCCGCCTTCCTTCTGGGCGGACACAGCGCCTTTTATCTCGCCATTTCCAGCCTGGTGCTGATCTTCCTGCTATCAGGACTGCGGGTTCTGCTCAATATCGAGCAGCACATGAACAGTGCCTATCTGTTGATCTTTGGTCTCGGGCTCTTTGCCATCGCCACGCTGTCGGACAATCTCGCCTTCCGGCTGCGGCGCTCGGAAGAACTGCTGGAGGAACGGGGCTCGGAAATCCACAGCCTCAGCGCTCTGAACAATGAAATCATCCAGCACATGGATCTGGGCGTGATCGTGGTCAACCAGGACAATCGCGTTCTGCTGACCAACCCCTTGGCGCGCACCCTGACCGGCTATCCGGATTGGTCGGAAATACCGCTGCCGCTCGACATCATCAGCCCGACCCTGCTGAAGTTCGTGATCGCCTGCCGCCTTGGGCGGGAACTGCCGATAGATCCCGTCTCTCTCAAGGTGCGCCGGTTGCACGAGCATTTGGTGCGGGTGCGCTGCGTGGCACTGGATGAGAGGAGCAACGGCGCAGTCCTAATGCTGCTTTCCGATGTCAGCCAGGACCAGGCACGCGAGCAGCAGACCCAGCTTGCAGCGCTCGGCAGGCTGACCGCCAACATCGCGCACGAGATCCGCAATCCCTTGAGCGCGATCAGCCATGCGGCGCAGTTGCTGGCGGAACGGCAGCGCGAACCGAAGATGCAGCGTCTGACGCGCATCATCGTGTCCGAAACCGATCGCCTGAACCAGACCCTGGAATCCGTGCTGGAGCTGGGCAGCCCCCGCCCGGCGGAGATCCAGGACGTGCCAGCCCGTACCTGGTTCGAGGATGCCATGGAGAAGCTGAAGCAGGATCCCGCCAATTCCGCGGCCGAGATCCAGCACTACATGACGGCCGAGGACATGATCATCCGGGCGGATCCGGCCCAGTTGCAGCAGGTGCTCTGGAATCTGGTACGCAATTCGACCCGCTATGGTCATCACGAAGGTCAGATGCCGCGCATCGAGATTCACGTCGAACGGGAAAATACCGACACCGCACGCATTCTGGTACGCGATCATGGTCCCGGCGTGCCCGCCAACCTTGCCCGGCGCATCTTCGAGCCATTTTTCACAACCAATTCCCGTGGTACTGGCTTGGGACTGAACATCGTGCGCGAGCTGGTGCTCCAGAATCACGGAAAAATAGAGTATTATACGCATCCCAGAGGTGGGGCCGTTTTCAGGATCACCCTGCCGCTGGCTGATGTCCAATCCCCGGCAGAAACCACCAGCAGCAGCCTTGCCCAGCACCGGCATGGCGGCCACTGAGACCGACGAAACCTATCCCTATGAATGCTTCACTTGATCAGAACATCCGCGCTCTCATCGTCGATGACGAACCGGCCATTCGCGAATTGCTGGCCTATACCCTGGAAGATATGGACCTGCAGGTCAGCCTGGCAGCCTCCGTGCAGGAAGCCAGGGCTCAGCTCGCGCAAGGCGACATCCAGTTCTGCCTGACCGACCTGCGTCTGCCGGACGGCAGCGGCCTGGAGATCGTCAGCGAGATCCAGAGCCGCTATCCGAACATCCCTGTAGCTGTCATCACCGCCTTTTCCTCGGCGGATACCGCGGTGGAGGCCATGAAGGCCGGCGCCTTCGATTACGTTTCCAAGCCCATAGACGTCAACCGCCTGCGCTTGCTGGCGCGCAAGGCCCTGCAACTGGCCGGCGCCAAGCCGGCCGCTGAAAAATGTTCGGAAGATGCCTCCTGCCATCAGCATGCGGCCCGCATCCTCGGGGTTTCGCCAGCGATCACCCGCGTTCGGGAACAGATCCAGCGCCTCGGGCGCAGCATGGCCCCGGTGCATATTACCGGAGAATCAGGTACCGGCAAGGAACTGGTGGCCTGCGCCATCCATTCCGCCAGTCCGCGCGCCAGCGCGCCTTTCGTGCCGGTCAACTGTGGCGCGATTCCGGAAAATCTCATCGAAAGCGAGTTCTTCGGCTACGAAAAGGGCGCTTTCACGGGTGCCACGCAGCGCCGCGCCGGGCTCTTCGAGGCGGCCAATGGCGGGACCCTGTTTCTGGACGAGGTCGCCGACCTGCCTCTGAACATGCAGGTCAAGCTGCTGCGCGCCATTCAGGAGCGCGCCGTGCGGGCCGTGGGCGCCACCCGGGAAGTCACAGTGGACGTGCGCATCATTTCTGCGACGCATCAGGATCTGGCCCAGCTCGTGGCCCAGAAGCGCTTTCGCGAGGACCTTTATTACCGGCTCAATGTGATCCCGCTATCGGTACCGCCACTTCGGGAGCGCCGGGAGGACATTCCGGTCATTGCCGAGGCCCTGCTGCAGCGCGTTGCCGAGCGCCAGGGGCTCGGCAATCTGGCCCTCAGCCCGGCAGCACTCGCATGGTTGACGCATTATCCCTTTGCCGGCAACGTCCGCGAACTGGAGAACCTACTGGAGCGCGCCGCCGCCCTCTACGAAGGCGACAGCATCGAACCTCATGACCTGCAGCCGCCCGGCACGAGCAACTCGGAAACTGCGGAGACGCCAGTCAATCTGGATGACACCATCGATGCCACGGAAAAGCGCATCCTGCTCGATGCCTTGGAGCGCGCCAACGGCGTCAAGACCGAAGCGGCCCGGCTGCTGGGCATCAGCTTCCGCTCCTTCCGCTACCGGCTCAAGAAGCTGGAAATGCAGTGATACCGTCCGCCAGCATGGCCGCCCCGCTGCTGTTTTCCATCGGGCTTCTGGGGCTGCTGATCGGCAGTTTTCTGAACGTGGTCATCCACCGCCTGCCCCGGCAGCTTTCAGTGGTCAGCCCGCCATCGAGCTGTCCGGCCTGTGGGCACCGCATCCGACCCTGGGAAAACATCCCGGTGCTGAGCTATCTCTTCCTGCGTGGCAAATGCGCCGGTTGCGCCAGCGGCATCAGTTGGCGCTATCCCGCAGTCGAGCTCTTCACGGCCGGCATGTCGGCCTTCACCGCCCTGCAACTGGGCTGGACCTGGGCGCTCTTGCCGGGACTGCTGCTCACCTGGGCCCTGATTGCGCTGACATTCATCGATCTCGACACGCAACTGCTACCCGATGCCATCACCAAGCCCGGCATCGTGCTGGGCATCATCGTCAATAGTGGCGCCTACCTGCTTGGCCATCCTCTCTTCGCCAGCCCATTGGAGAGCATCCTCGGCGCCATCATCGGCTACGGCGTGCTCTGGCTGCTGGCCATGGCCTACCTCAAATTCTCCGGCCAGCACGGCATGGGCTTTGGGGATTTGAAGCTTTTGGGGATGCTTGGCGCCTGGCTTGGCTGGACCGCGGTGCCGATGATTCTTTTTATCGCAGCCCTGCTCGGCGGCCTGATCGGCATTGCGCTTTTGCTGGCGGGCCGGGGCCGGCACCACGCCATCCCCTTTGGTCCCTATCTCGCGCTCGGCGGCTGGCTGATGCTGCTCTGGCCCAAGGAAATCATTCAGGGCTATTTCTCTCTGCTGGGGGGCTGAGATGCTCTGCGTCGGCCTGACCGGGGGCATCGGCTGCGGCAAGAGCCGCGCGGCGCATGCCTTCGAGCGGCTCGGCGCGCACATTCTGGATGCGGATCTCATCGCCCGCGAGCTGGTCGCGCCCGGACACGAGAACCTGACGCGCATTCAATCCCGCTTCGGCCCGGACAGCATCCTGCCCGATGGCAGCCTGAACCGCCCGCTCCTGCGTTCGCGCGTCTTTTCCGACCCGGCTGACAAGGCCTGGCTCGAAGCCCTCCTGCACCCGCAGATCCGCCAGCTCATGCGCGAACGCACCCGTCAGATTGGCAGGCGGACGCCTGCGGCGGTGGTCATGCAGGTGATCCCCTTGCTTGTTGAGATTGGCGCGCAGAAGGACGTGGATCGCGTGCTGGTGATCGATTGCAGCCCGGCGGTGCAATATCAGCGCGTGCTGGGGCGCGGCGGCTGGACGGCCAAGGATATCGAGGCCGCCATGGCCAGCCAGTGCCCGCGCGCCGAGCGCCTGCGCCATGCCGATGACATCATCGATAATGATGGCAGCCCGGCAGCACTCGAAGCCCAGGTCGCGCAACTGATGCTGCGATATCGCCAGTTGGCGGGCGCCGACTAGAACCCGGGCCAGTCGACCATCCTGGTTCGCCTCTGCTACACTGTCCGCAACGATCCAGCCAGGTAAATACCGAGACTTGCCATGGAAAAAGCCAGGGGAAAGCCGGTCAGACGTCTCTGTCCGCGTTGTCGCCAGCCTGCCATCTGGGAAGGGAATCCCTACCGCCCCTTTTGCAGCGAGCGTTGCCGCCTGATCGATCTGGGTGCCTGGGCCAGCGAGGACTACCGCGTGCCCAGCACCGAAACCGCTCAGCCCCCATACGAAGAGGATACGTAAATGCAGATTGGCAAGACCCTGAAACAGTTCGCCCAGGAAGAAGCCCTGAATCACCCGGAGATTCCTGCGGATATCGCTTCGCTGCTGGACGATCTAGCGGTTGCCTGCAAGTACATCGGCAGCCTCGTGAACCGTGCCGGCCTTTTGGACATCCGCGGCGCGGCAGGCGCGGAAAACGTGCAGGGCGAGCAGCAGCAGAAGCTCGACGTCATCTCCAATGAGGCCATTCTGCAGGGCATGGCCCATACCGGGCACCTCGCCGGCATGGGTTCCGAGGAAATGGATGATCCCTGCCAGATCCCCAAGGGCGCGCGCCGGGGCGACTACCTGCTGCTTTTCGATCCGCTGGACGGCTCCAGCAACATCGACGTCAACATCAGCGTCGGCACCATCTTCAGCGTGCTCAAGGCCCCCGAAAGCGGCCGGGACGTGGTTGAAAAGGATTTTCAGCAGGCCGGCAGCAAGCAGGTCTGCGCCGGTTATGCGGTATATGGTTCCTCGATCATGCTGGTCTATACCTCGGGCTTCGGCGTGAACGGCTTCACCCTGGACCCGAATATCGGCGAGTTCATCCTGACTCACCCAAACATGCGCGTGCCGGCGGACAGCAAGGAATACGCCATCAACGCCAGCAATTACCGCTACTGGGAAAAACCCGTGCAGCGCTACATCGACGAGCTGGTGGCCGGCAAGACCGGCCCGCGCGGACAGGATTTCAACATGCGCTGGGTGGGTTCCATGGTGGCCGACGTGCACCGCATCATGAATCGCGGCGGCACCTTCATGTACCCCTTCGACACCAAGGACGCCAAGAAGCCCGGCAAGCTGCGCCTGATGTATGAAGCCAATCCGATGGCCTTTGTCATCGAACAGGCCGGCGGGGCGGCGACGGATGGGCGTACCCGCATCCTCGACATCCAGCCCGAGGGCCTGCATCAGCGCGTGCCGGTGATCCTGGGCTCGAAAAATGAAGTCGAGCGCGTGACCGGCTACCATCAGGATTAATCCGCCGCAACACTAAGCCACAGCCTCCCCCAGTAAGGCAAATGCCGCATACCGCGGCATTTGCCACAATTCTGCCCCCTCCCGGTACGCCGATCCCAAGCAAAACCGCCACTTTTGGGTGGCACATCCTTTGCAATCCCTCGGCAACATCAATAAGCCGTGGAGAAACGCATGCCGCTTGCCCGATCAGTCATATTGAGCGCCCTTTTCGGCCTGCCTCTCGGGGTACATGCCGAGCAAAGCACCGTGCTGCCCGAAGTCACAGTGCAAGGTGATGCCCTTCCCGCGGACCAGCATATCCTAAGCAGTTCCGAAATCAGCGCGCGCGCACCCCAGGACAGCGCCGACCTGCTCAATACCGTGCCCGGTGCGGCGGTCAACCGCAACGGGCCACTGACCGGCATCGTGCAGCTGCGTGGGCTGGAAGGCGACCGGGTGGGCATCCGGGTGGACGACATGAGCATCACCCCGGCCTGCCCCAACCGCATGGACCCGCCCTTGCATTACATCGAGCCGCAGGCGCTGGAAATGCTCACGGTGATCCCCGGCATCGCGCCGGTCAGCACCGGCCCCGGCGCGCCGGCCGGCGTGGTGCTGGCGGAACGCAAGGGCGTGGAGCTGGGGCCCGACGCCAAATACCGGCCCGGCGGCGAACTGGGCCTCGGCCTGCGCAGCAACAACGGCGCCGTCAATAGTTATCTGGCAGGGCAGCTGGCCAACGAGATCCAGGGCCTGCGCCTGTCCGGCAGCGCCGGCAAGGCCGCCGACACCCGCTTCCGCGGCGGTACCATCGCCGATACCGGCTACAGTTATCAGGCCGGCGACATCGACTATGCGCGCCGCCTGAGCCGCGGTCGCCTGGATCTCTCCGCCGGCCTGCACAACACCTGGGATGCCGGCACCCCGGCGCTGAGCATGGACATGATCTATGACAAGTCCCAGCGCTACCGGGCCAAGTACAGCGGCCAGGGACACGCTCCCTTCGCCCAGGTGGAAGCCAGCCTCTATCACCATCGGGTCGATCATCTGATGGACAACTACAGCCTGCGTTCCAACACCGGTATCCCCATGTTCGCACCGGCCGCGTCCCGCGACACCGGCGGCAAATTCAGTTCGTCCCTGGTCGCCGGCGGCGGACTGACCACCCTCGGCGCGGATTTCCATGTCAACCGCTTCGACGCCTACCAGCAGAACGCCACCACAGGCGCGGCCATGGACATGTTCAACAATGCCCGCAGCCAGGACCTCGGCCTCTTCTCGGAATGGTCGCGGGAGCTGGGCCGGCGCTGGGTCCTGGATCTCGGCGCGCGCCTGGACCGCTACCTGTCCGATGCCGACGCCATCGCCCGCAGCAACGCCATGACCAGCGCGGCAGCGGCCGCCTTCAATGCCGCCGAGCGCCGCCAGACGGACTGGAACTGGGATGCCACCGCCAAGCTGAGCTATCTGGCCCGTGCGGACCTCAGTTACAGCCTGGGCCTGGCCCGCAAGACGCGCTCGCCGAGCCTCCTGGAACGCTATCTCTGGACCCCCTTGGCCGCCAACGCCGGTCTCTCCGATGGCCGCCGCTACCTGGGCGACGTGAACCTGCGCCCGGAGCTGAGCTATCAGGCCAACCTCGGCCTCGACTGGCGTCCGCGGCAGGCGCTGCTCACCGTCAATCTCTTCTACAACCAGGTGCGAGACTACATCCAGGGCGCGCGCACCCCGGCCGCCATCGCCGCCGGCGCCGATGTGCTGCAGTTCGCCAATCTGGACCGGGTGATGCTCTATGGCATCGATGGCCAGGGCCAGTATGAGCTCGGCAGCGCCTGGCGCCTGACCGGCCAGGCCGCCTATGTGCGTGGCCGCCAGCTGGGCGACGGCGACAGCCTGTACCGGATCGCCCCGCTGTGGGGCACTGTGGGCCTCTGGCATCGGCGGCAGAGCTGGCAGGCGGGCCTGGAAACCCGCCTGGTCGCCCCTCAGAACGCCGTAGCGGGCTTCAACGGCGAGCAGCGGACGCCCGGCTACCAGATCCTGAACCTGCGTGCCCGCTTCACGCCGGCCCAGGCCTGGCAGCTGGATGCCGGTATCGAGAACCTGCTCAACCGTTACTACGTGGACCACCTGAACGGCATCAACCGGGTGGCGGGCAGCGACGTGCCGGTGGGCAGCAGGCTGCCCGGCGCCGGTATCAACGTCTATCTGCAGGCGAGCTACCGCCTGTGATCGTGGGCGGTCCGCTGGCAACGACTTCGATGATGTGGTGAGATAAGCAAATGGAAATAACCAACCAGTTTCCCCTGCTCGCAGCCTTCATCGTCGGCCTACTGGGCGGCGTACATTGTGTGGGCATGTGCGGCGGCATCGTCGGCATGCTCAGCTTCAGTCTGCCACCTGCTATTCGCAGCGACCCCTGGAAGCAGTTCCCCTATCTCCTGGGTTACAATGCCGGGCGCATTTTCTCGTATTCGATGGCGGGTCTGATTGCCGGTGGCTTGGGAGCGCTGGCGGCCGGCATCCTGCCGGTGCGCGCCGCGCAGGTGCTGCTCTTTGCCCTGGCCGCCCTGGTCATGATCGCACTCGGGCTCTATCTCGCCGGTATGGCACCGATGGTAAGCCGCATCGAGCACCTCGGGCGTCCGCTCTGGCGCCGTCTGGAACCGGTGAGCCGCAAGCTCCTGCCCGTCAAATCACCTGGGCACGCGATGCTGCTTGGCACACTCTGGGGCTGGCTGCCCTGTGGGCTGGTGTACTCGGCACTGATCATGGCCGTGTCGGCGGGCTCGGCTTTGCAGGGCGGGCTCTTGATGCTGGCATTTGGACTCGGCACCCTGCCCACGGTGCTCACCATGGGCAGCCTGGCCGGCCTGCTGACCCAGTGGACGCGCCGGCCGCAGGTCCGGCGAGTCGCCGGCTTACTGATTGCCGGCATGGGCGTTTTGTCCCTGATGATGCTGGCCAGCAAGCTGATCCCCTCGGGTGCCGGCAGCTGATTCAGGCCAGTTCGTATTTCCGGATGCGATAAACCAAGGTATCCCGGCTGATGCCGAGCAACCGCGCGGCCTGGCTGCGATTGCCCTGGGCCTGCTGCAGGGCATCCGCCAGCATCTGCCGTTCCGTATCCACCAACGGGCCGCCTGTGGACTTGGGCGTACCGCCTGACATGCGCAGCTCGGCCGGCAGGCAGGCAAGCCCCAGCGGCATGGGATCACTGCCATGCAGGATGGTCAGGCGCTCGGCCAGATTCTTGAGTTCGCGCACATTGCCGGGCCAGGGATAACGCTGCAACTGGCGCAAGGCCGGACGGTCGAGCGAGATGAGTTCACGACCATGGCGAGCCGCCGCCAAACGGGCGAAGTGGCTGAAAAGCTCCAGGACGTCGTCGGCGCGTTCACGCAGGGCCGGCATCTCCAGCGGCACCACCTGCAGGCGATAGTAGAGATCGGCGCGGAATAGCTGTTGGGCGACCAGCATCGGAAGATCCCGGTGCGTGGCGGCGATCAGGCGGGTCCGCACGGGAATGGGGCGGGGTGCGCCCACCGGGTGGATTTCGCCACTTTCCAGAAAGCGCAGCAGCTTGGCCTGGGCCGGCAGGGACAGCTCACCGATTTCATCGAGAAACAGCGTGCCGCCGGCAGCAGCCCGGATGCGGCCACCGTAGTCATGATTCGCCCCGGTAAAGGCACCGCGCTGATGACCAAAGAGCTCGGATTCCAGCAGATGCTCCGGAATGGCCGCACAGTTGATCGCCACAAAAGGTCCCGAGGACCAGGGCGAATGCTGATGCAGATATTGCGCCAGCAGCTCCTTGCCGGTGCCGCTCTCGCCCAGGATGAGCACGGTCACATCGGTGGAGGCAACCAGCCCGGCGGCCCGCAGTACCTGCTGGAGAATGGGCGAACGCCCGATCAGGCCACTTGTCTGCGCTGAATGTTCATGCATGGTCTTCACCCCGTTTCGAATGGAGCTAGGATAATGAAAATTGACACCCGGAAAAAGCTGCTGCGCAGCTTGCCGATCATTCTGCTGCTCGGTCTGGTCCTGCTGATTTTTCTGAACCGCGATCAACTGCGCCAGTTCATCGCCCTCACTCCCGGCGAGAACGTGCAGCAGCAGGCCGAATGCAACCTGGGGCGGCAGCCATGCACAGCGCAGGTGGCCGGCGGCGAGATAGAGGTCGCACTGCAACCGCGCCCACTGCATGCGATGGAGCAAGGTCAGTTACGCCTGCACACCCAAGGCATCGAGATTCGAGGCGCGCAGATTGACTTCACCATGGCGGATATGGACATGGGCCTCAACCGATTTACCCTGAAACCCGCCGGAAACGGTCAGTGGCAGGCGGCCATCACCCTGCCGGTCTGCATGCAGGGATCGAGCGAGTGGATTGCCACCCTGGCCCTGGAAGACGCCCAGGGCAAGCACTGGCAATTACGCTGGCCGCTGACGGTTGCAGCGAGCGCGTCAACGGCACACCAATGAGTCATGCAAGGGCCGCGAGATAGGCCGCAACCGCCTGCCCTGGATCATCGGCCTCCAGAATGCCGCCCAGCACGGCAATTCCGGCCGCACCGGCTTTCATCAGCTCCGGCACGCGATCTGGACTGAGGCCCCCCAGCGCCAGCACCGGCACGCGGGTCTGCCTGACCAGCGCTGCAAAGCGGTCCAGGCCAAGCGTTGGCGCGCCCGGATGCGAGGCGGTCGGATAGACCGGCGAGAGCAGCGCAAAATCCACGCCAGCGGCTTCGGCCGCCTGAAGCTCGGCCAGATCATGGCAGGATGCGCCCCACAGTCCGGTATGCGGTCCCAATACCTTGCCCTGCAGGGCCGCGAGCCGGCTGGCGGAGAGCTGGATGCCATCGGCTGGCACCTCTTCGAGCAGGGTAGGCGCGCCGTTGAGCAGCAGCTTCGCCTCATGCGCCCGGGTCAGGACCAGAACCTCGCGGGCGAGAGCCAGATAGGCAGCCTGATCAAGCGCCTTGGCACGCAACTGTATCCAGCGCACCCCGGCGCTCAATGCCTGTTCCAGTGTGGGCAGGAAGCACCCGGCCGGGCAACGCGCCGGGTCGGCAATCAGATACAGCGGGGGGCTTGGGAGCTTCGTTGAAGGCATGTTCTGCAAGGCCTCAATGATCGGGCGGTTGGCAGCGGGAAAACTCTGCGGATCGAGCTCATCAGGATGAAGCCAGCGCAAGGGCTGGCCCTCCAGCCCGCAAGGCTCGCCGCGAAATTGGTGCACCTTGCAGATTTGCAGGGCCACCTGCTTGTCCGGATAGGCAAAGGTCTGGGTGAACCAGAAGCTGGCCGCAAGCACCTCAATGCCAAGCTCCTCGGCCAGTTCGCGGGCCAGGGCCTGCTCCAGACTCTCACCGGGCTCGATCTTGCCACCGGGAAACTCCCAGAGCCCGCCCTGATGGGCATCCTGGTGCCGGCGACTGACCAGTACCCGGCCATCGGCGCCCAGAATCACCCCGACCGCCACCTGCACCACGCTGCTCATGTCAGGTAAACCTGTCCGGCTCAGGTCCGGTACTCGGCATTGATCTTGACGTAATCATAGGAAAAATCGCAGGTCCAGATCATCTCCGCGGCATTGCCCCGGCCAAGATTCACGCAGATACCCACTTCCGGCCTGGCCATGACCGCAGCACCAGCGGCTTCGGTATAGGCTGGTGCCTTGGCGCCATGCTGCACGATGCGCAAGTCATCGAGACAGATGGACACCTTCGAGACATCGAGATCGTCGATGCCGGCCGAACCGATGGCCGCCAGCAAACGTCCCCAGTTGGGATCGGAGGCAAAGAAGGCGGTCTTGACCAGCGGCGAGTGCGCGATGCGATAGGCGACCTGCAGGCACTCGGATACATCCCGCCCGCCTTCCACTTCGATGCTGATGAACTTGGTGGCACCCTCGCCGTCACGCACGATGGCCTGGGCCAGCTCCCGCGTCACCTCATTGACCGCCTGCTGGACGGCGGAAAAGGCCGCGCCGGCGGGCTCGCGCATGGCCGGCAGATCCGCCTTGCCGGTGGCAATCAAGACGCAGGCATCATTGGTGGAGGTATCGCCATCGACCGTGATGCGGTTGAAGGACTGGTTCACCGCCGTCTGCAGGCAGGCCTCCAGCGCCGGCCCGCAAAGCGGGGCATCGGTGGCGATGAAGGCCAGCATGGTCGCCATGTCCGGGCGGATCATGCCCGCCCCCTTGCAGATGCCGGTCACCGTCACGGTCACGCCATCGACCTGGATCTGGCGGCTGGCGCCCTTGGCCACGGTGTCGGTGGTCATGATCGCGCGCGCCGCCGGCAGCCAGTTGTCCGCTTTCAGGTCCGCCTTGCATGGCGACAGGCCCGCCAGCAGGCGCTCCACGGGGAAACGCTCGCCGATGACCCCGGTGGAAAAGGGCAGCACCTCTTCCAGTTCGCAGCCGAGCTGCCGCGCCACGCCATCGCAGACCGCGCGGGCATCCTCGATGCCGGGCTCGCCGGTGCCGGCATTGGCATAGCCGGTGTTGATGACCAGAGCCCTGGGGCTGCTCACGCGCAGGTGATTTCTGGCGAGGATCACGGGCGCCGCGCAGAAGCGGTTGCGGGTGAATACTGCCGCCAGGCGCGTGTCCGGCGCCAGTTGCAGCAGGGTCAGATCGAGACGATCCGGTTTCTTGATGCCGGCGGCGGCAACGCCCAGTTGCACGCCTGGCACGGGGTAAAGCTGACTGTTTTCTTGCAGACCAACGGCCATGGTTTTCTTTCTTTGACAGTGAAAAGGCGAATCGACTACCAGGCCGCAGCGGGTGCGGCCTGGCCCCTATCCCGGTGGGTCAGCTCAGGCGCCCGCAGCAGTGCTTGTACTTCCTGCCCGAACCGCAGGGGCAAGGCTCGTTGCGACCCACCTTGGCGCCCTCGCGCACACTGGTCTGCGGACTGGCCGCGGGCATGTCGGCCGGGTCGCCGCCAGCATCGTCCAGAGCCGGGTGCTGGAACTGCATCCGGGAAGGCTGCTGATGCTGAGCCTCGAAAGCCTCGACATCCTGCTCGGCCGCCACATGCACCTTGGATACCAGTTCGATGAGCTCGACCTTGAGCCGCCCGATCATGGCGTTGAACATCTCGAAGGCTTCGCGCTTGTACTCCTGCTTGGGATTCTTCTGGGCATAGCCGCGCAGGTGGATGCCCTGGCGCAGGTGGTCCATGGCCGCCAGGTGATCCTTCCACTGGGCATCCAGCACCTGCAGCATGGCCGCCTTTTCAAAATGCCGCATCACCGGCTCGCCGATCTGCTGCGTCTTGGCTTCATAGATGGCGGTCACTTCCTGCAGGAGCCGGTCGAACAGCGACTGCCTGTCCAGGTTGCCATCGGCTGCCATCCAGCTTCGCACCGGGAGCTGCGCCCCGAACTGCCGCTCCAGGCCCTCTTCCAGTCCAGCCAGGTCCCATTCCTCCTCCATCACGCCGGCCGGCGCATAGGTCGCGAGCACCTCTTCGAGCACTTCGCGGCGCAGATCACGGACCATGTCACTGATGTCATTGGTGTCCATGATCTGGTTGCGCTGCTGATAGATGACCTTACGCTGCTCGTTGGCGACGTCGTCATACTCGAGCAACTGCTTGCGGATATCGAAGTTGCGTCCCTCGACCTTGCGCTGGGCGTTCTCGATGGCCTTGGTGACCCACTTGTGCTCGATCGCCTCGCCTTCCTGCATGCCAAGGCGCTGCATGATGACGCTGATGCGCTCGCTGGCGAAGATGCGCATCAGGTTGTCTTCCAGGGACAGGAAGAAGCGGCTGGAGCCTGGATCGCCCTGACGGCCGGCGCGGCCGCGTAGCTGATTGTCCACGCGTCGGGACTCGTGCCGCTCGGTGCCAACGATGTGCAAGCCACCCAGGCCCAGCACCTCATCATGGCGTTTCTGCCAGACCGCGCGGAGCTCCTGAATGCGCGCCTTGCGCTGTTCATCCGAGAGCGTCTCGTCCTGCTCGATGGCATGGATATCGGCTTCGATGCTGCCGCCGAGCACGATGTCGGTACCACGACCCGCCATATTGGTGGCGATGGTCACCGCCTTGGGCTTGCCGGCCTGGGCGACGATCTCCGCCTCGCGTTCGTGCTGCTTGGCGTTCAGGACCTCGTGGGGGATCTTCGCCTGCTTCAGCAGCGAGGCCAGCAGTTCATTGCTCTCGATTGACGCCGTACCCACCAGCACCGGCTGTCCGCGCTCGTAACAATCGCGGATCTCGTCGATGATGGCCTTGTATTTCTCCTGCGCCGTGCGGTACACCAGGTCGGGCATGTCCTTGCGCTGTACCGGCCGGTGCGTCGGAATCACCACCACATCGAGGCCATAGATCTGATGCAGTTCGTAGGCTTCGGTGTCGGCCGTGCCGGTCATGCCCGAGAGCTTCTGGTACATGCGGAAGTAATTCTGGAAGGTGATCGAGGCGAGCGTCTGGTTCTCGTTCTGGATGCGCACGCCTTCCTTGGCCTCGACCGCCTGATGCAGGCCTTCGGACCAGCGCCGGCCACTCATCATCCGGCCCGTGAACTCATCGATGATGATGACCTGGTCATCACGCACGATATAGTCCACCTCGCGCTTGAACAGGGTATGGGCGCGCAGGGCCTGATTCAGGTGGTGAACCAGGTTGATGTTGGTGACATCGTACAGATTGCCTTCCTGGAGCATGCCCATCTCGCGCAGGAGGTTCTCGGCCTTCTCCGTGCCCTCCTCGGTCAGCATGACCTGCCGGGCCTTCTCGTCGACCGTGTAGTCTTCCTCGGCCTGCAGATGCGGGATGACCTTGTCGACGCGCTGATAAAGGTCAGTGTTGTCATCGGTGGGGCCGCTGATGATCAGCGGCGTGCGGGCCTCGTCAATCAGGATCGAGTCCACTTCGTCGATGATGGCGTAATTGAGCTTGCGCTGAACCCGCTCTTCCGGGCGGAAGGCCATGTTGTCGCGCAGGTAGTCGAAACCAAACTCGTTGTTGGTGCCGTAGGTGATGTCGGCGGCATAGGCGGCACGGCGCTCTTCCTGGCCCAGATCCGAGACGATGACGCCGACGGAGAGTCCAAGAAAGCGATAGATGCGCCCCATCCACTCGGCATCGCGACGGGCCAGGTAATCGTTCACCGTCACCACGTGCACGCCCTCGCCGGGCAGGGCGTTGAGGTACGCGGCCAGGGTGGCCACCAGGGTCTTGCCTTCACCCGTGCGCATCTCGGCGATCTTGCCCTGATGCAGCACCATGCCACCGATCAGCTGGACGTCGAAGTGACGCATGCCGAGGGTGCGCTTGCCAGCCTCACGGGCCACGGCAAAGGCCTCCGGCTGGATGTCATCCAGGGTTTCACCCTTGGCCAGGCGCTGCCTGAATTCGACCGTCTTCGCGGCGAGTTCGGCATCGCTCAACTTCGCGAGATCGGCTTCCAGGGCATTGGTGCGAGCCACCAAGCCCTGCAGGCGGCTGATGGTCCGGTCATTGCGGCTGCCGATGAAGCGTCGTACTAAACTGGAGATCATAGAAAGGTCTGCGTGTGAGGAATCAGGTGAGAAAAAATAAGGGACAAATTACCATATGTAATCCCCGCGTGTAAGGGGTGCATCAGAACAGGATCCGACCATCCGCCAGGGAGGCACATGCGGCAAATACTCAGACAAAGCCAGGATCCGGAACTTTCAAAGCTACTTGATCACGCGCTGAAGCTGCGGGAACGCCAGCGGATTCTGCTCGGCTGGCTCGGCCCGGAGGCACAGGAGCACTTCCATGTGCTCGGCTGGGAAAAGCAGGTCCTGCGCCTGGGCGCCAGTTCCGGCGCCTGGAAGCAATGGCTGCGCCTGCATGAGGCACGGCTGGCCAGCAACTGGAATCAACGCTACCCCAGTGAACCGGTCAAGAGGATTCAATGCAAGGTACAGCCTGCGCTGGCCGAATATAAAAAGCGGGGCGCGGCAGGGGGCGAGGCAGCGGTCAGGGGGCAACCACTGGGGGCGGCAGCACTTCGAGGCGTTGCCCAAAGCGTGCAGGACAAAGGGCTGGCAGCCGCCATGCGGCGGCTGGCAAGCACCCTGGACAAACCTTAGGCGTGGACGAGACTTTCCCGCAGGGGAAAGGCCTGCTGTTCCTGACCCAGTTCGACATAGCTCCAGGCATCGCGGTGGGCGAGCAGGCGGCGGATCAGCTGGTTGTTGAGGGCATGGCCTGATTTATGGGCACTGAAATGGCCCAGCAAGGGGCTGCCCACCAGGTACAGATCTCCGACCGAATCCAGAATCTTGTGGCGGACGAACTCGTCCTCATAACGCAAGCCGTCCTCGTTGAGGATCCGGTAATCATCCACCACGATGGCGTTATCCAGATTGCCGCCCAGCGCCAGCCCCATGCGCCGCATGGCCTCGACCTCGCGCACGAAGCCAAAGGTGCGGGCCCGGGCCACTTCCTTGGCGTAGGAGGTCCTGGAAAAATCCAGACTCACGAACTGCTTGCCATTGCGTACCACGGGATGATCGAAATCGATGGCAAAGGACACCTTGAAACCCTCATAGGGTTCCAGCCGGGCCCAGCGGTCGCCATTCTCGACCTGCACGGTTTTGGTGATCCGGATGAAGCGTTTCGGGGCAAGCTGTTCCTCGATGCCGGCACACTGGAGCAGGAACACGAAGGGTGCGGCACTGCCATCCATGATCGGGACTTCCGGCCCATCGAGATCGATATAGGCATTGTCGATACCCATGCCTGACAGGGCGGACATGAGGTGCTCGACCGTGGAGACCCGCACGCCATCCTTGCCGAGATTGGTCGAGAGTTGTGTGTCCACGACGAGGTCGGCCCTGGCAGGGATCAGCGCGTTTTCACCCAGGTCGGCCCGGTGAAAGACGATCCCGGTATTCACCGGGGCAGGGCGAAGACCGATGTAGGTCTTGCGGCCTGAATGCAGGCCGATGCCCGTGCCCCAGACCATGTTCTTGAGTGTGCGTTGCCTGATCATGTGCTATCCAGCCCCACCGGGGGCCGCCTCCTGGCGATGTTGCATAAGCGTAACAAACTTTTTTCTCTAATCCAACAAGAAACCGACCGATCGGTCAGAGGTCGGTCTCTCGTGCTTATGCAAAATCGCTGCCGAGGAACCTAGTCTGCCTGCTTGCGCAAAAAGGCCGGTATGTCGAGATCACTGTAATCCGGCGTCGCACCCGACATGGCCCGCCCCTGCGGGCCCCAGCGGCCGGGTTGTGCCTGCCCGCTGGCGCGCTCGGGCTGCCGGCCGGGATTGCCCGGCACAGGGCGAACCACGGGCTCATGCGGGCTTGCCAGCGAAACCGCCCGGTTGAGACCCGTTGCCACCACGGTCACCCGCAGCTCGCCACTCATGTCCGGGTCGATCACGGTGCCCACCACCACGGTGGATTCGTCGGCCGCGAAGCCCTTGATGACGTTGCCGACCTCTTCGAACTCGCCAATGGAGAGGTCCAGACCGGCGGTCACATTGACTAGAATGCCGCGGGCCCCGTTCAGGTTGACATCCTCCAGCAAAGGGCTGCATACCGCCCGCGTGGCTGCATCCTTGGCACGGTTTTCGCCAGTGGCCGTGGCCGAGCCCATCATGGCTACGCCCATCTCGGACATGACGGTGCGCACGTCGGCAAAGTCGACGTTGATCAGGCCGGGCCTGGTGATGAGCTCGGAGATGCCCTGCACCGCGCCGAGCAGGACGTGATCGGCGTACTTGAGCGCGTCCTTGAGGGAGACATTCTTGCCCAGTACGGACAGGAGCTTGTCATTGGGAATGGTGACCAGCGAATCGACATGGCGGGTCAGCTCTTCGATGCCGGTCATGGCATTGGCCATGCGCTTCTTGCCCTCGAAACCGAAGGGCTTGGTGACCACGCCCACGGTCAGGATGCCCATTTCCTTGGCGATGCTCGCCACCACCGGGGCCGCGCCCGTACCGGTGCCGCCACCCATGCCGGCGGTGATGAACACCATGTCGGCGCCCGTCAGCATTTCGCGGATGCGATCGCTGTCGGCCTCGGCGGCCTTGCGCCCGACTTCGGGATTGGCGCCAGCACCCAGGCCACGGGTCACATCCGTGCCAAGCTGCAACACATCATTGGCCCTGGAGCGGGCCAGGGCCTGTGCATCCGTATTGGCTGCAATGAATTCGACACCCTCCAGTCCGGCATCGGCCATGTTGTCCACGGCATTGCCACCACCACCACCAACACCGATCACCTTGATGACTGCCTGCATTTCCTGCGTATCGACCATCTCGAACATAGTGTTCACCTTTTCCGTGTTATCCCGCGCGCCGTGCGTTCGCCAGACTGCTATCGTTTGCCATGCAATTCATAAAAATATTCAACTACCCTGAAACCAGGACTTCATGCGCTGCAAAATGGAAGACATGGAGCCGTTACTGCTGATCGGCGGCTCCACGATTCGCTCCACGCCATTGTGACGGGCGAAAAGCACCAGCCCGACACCGGTGGCATACATGGGATCGCGGACGACGTCCTGCAGACCCCGGACCGGGGCTGGATTACCCAGCCTGACGGGCATGTGAAAGATTTCCTCGGCCAGTTCCACAGCCCCCATCATCTTGCTGGAGCCACCCGTCAGCACCAGCCCCGAGGCGATCATGTCCTCGAGCCCCGAACGCCGGAGCTCGGCCTGGATCAGCAGGAACAGTTCCTCCATGCGCGGCTCGACGATTTCCGCCAGGGTACGCTTGGAAAGGCTGCGCGAGGGCCGGTCGCCCACGCTCGGGACCTGGATGTCTTCTTCCTCGTCCACGAGCTGGGTCAGGGCACAGGCATATTTCTTCTTGATCTCTTCAGCGGCGTGGCTGGGCGTGCGCAGGGCCACGGCGATGTCGTTGGTGACGTGATCACCGGCAATGGGAATGACCGCCGTGTGGCGGATGGCGCCATCGACGAACACGGCCACATCGGTGGTGCCGCCGCCGATGTCCACCAGGCAGACGCCGAGATCCTTTTCGTCAGGCATGAGCACCGCCTCGCTGGAGGCGATCTGTTCCAGGACGATGTCATCGACTTCCAGGTTGCAGCGCCGGATGCATTTGACGATGTTCTGCGCCGCGCTGACCGCGCCGGTGACGATGTGCACCTTGGCTTCCAGCCGCACCCCCGACATGCCGATCGGTTCCCGGATGCCTTCCTGTTCGTCGATGATGAATTCCTGCGGCAGGATGTGGATCACCTTCTGATCCATGGGAATGGCAATGGCCCTGGCGGCATCGATGACCCGGTTGATGTCGTCCTGGCCGACCTCCTTGTTCTTGATCGCGACGATGCCGTGACTGTTGAAGCCACGAATGTGACTGCCGGCAATGCCTACGTAGACACTCTGGATCTGCACCCCTGCCATCAACTCCGCTTCTTCCACGGCCCGCTGAATGGCCTGCACGGTCGAGTCGATATTGACGACGACGCCTTTTTTCAGGCCCCTTGAGGGATGGCGACCGATACCGATCACCTCCACCTCACCCTCGGGCCTGACTTCGGCGACAATGGCGCAAACCTTGGATGTCCCGATGTCCAGGCCAACCACCAGCTGCTTGTCACTTCGTTTGCTCATTCCCTCTCCCGACCTGTATGCAGGTTCATCATCGCAAATCCGTTTGCATAGCGCAGATCCACCGTGGCCTTCGCGCCCAGATAGGCCCTTACCTGCGGGTATACCGCCATCCAGCGTTGCAGACGCTCCAAGGGCCCGTTGCGCCCCAGCGCGATATCGACCCCCGGATCCAGGCGGCAGCGCCAGGCGCCACGGGCATCGAGATTCAGGGCGACCAGCCGGGCGCCTGCCGCGCGGGTAATTCGGTCCGCCTCCAGGAAGCGTTGCAGCACCAGCGCCTGCTGTCCGGCAGGCCCCTGCAGCAGCGGCAGTCCGCGCGGCACCTGGTTCACCGGCACCGAGAAGGGTTGCCCCAGGGCATTGACCAATTGCACCTGCTGTCCGTTCTGCCAGCGGGCAACCGCCTGCTGTTCGACGATGCGGATGCGCAGGCGATCCGGCCATACGCGCCAGACCGAGGCATCCGCCACCCAGGGCATCTGCCTGAGCGTGGCCCTGACCGCATCCGGATCCACGCCAAGGAAACCCTTTGCCGCCAGCGGCTGCACCTGCAGCCGGACCCATTCCGCACGCACGTGCTGCAGATTGCCTTCCACCTGCAACTCGCGCACCGGCAAGGTTTCGGGCTTGGCCAGCCAGCCCCAGAACGACCTGGCGGCGAGCATCGCAAACGCCAATCCCAGCAACCAGGCCAGATGCCGGGGCCGAAACCGCCAGCCTGGCGTCGGCGCGGCTTCCGGGGCCTGGCTACGGTAGGCCGACATCAGGCCTCCCGGACCCCATCCCGTGGCCGGGCGGCATCGAGAATGCAGCGCACCAGCTCCCCGAACTCGATGCCCGCGGCCTTCGCCGCCATCGGCACCAGGCTGTGACTGGTCATGCCGGGCACGGTGTTGATCTCGATCAGCCAAGGCTGACCATCGCCGTCCACCATGAAGTCCACGCGGCCCCAGGTCTGGCAGCCCACGACAGCGAAGGCCTTTATTGCCAGTTCCTGCACCTGGCTCTCCAGCACTTCTCCCAGGCCCGAGGGAATGAGATAGCGCGTGTCATCGACCAGGTACTTGGCCGTGTAATCATAGAACTCGCGGCTGGTTTCCAGCCGGATCACCGGTAGCGCCTGGCCCTCGAGAATCCCGGCCGTCACCTCGCGCCCCTGGATGAAGCGTTCGGCAATGACGACCTGATCGAAGCGGCGCGCCTCATCGATGGCCGCCGGCAATTCCTCAAGGGACTTCACCTTGCTGATGCCAAGACTCGATCCCTCACGGATGGGCTTGATCATCATCGGCAGGCCGATCTCGGCTACCAGGGTATTCCAGTCGCTGTAATCCGCATCCAGCATGCGAAATTCCGGAGTTGGCAAACCAGCGCCCTTCCACAACCACTTGGTGCGAAGCTTGTCCATCGCCAGACTGGAGGCCAGCACCCCGGACCCGGTGTAGGGCAGGTCCAGGGCTTCCAGACAGCCCTGCACCACCCCATCCTCGCCGAAGCGGCCATGCAGCATGTTGAACACGATCTCTGCTCCACTGGCCTTCAACTGCTCAGGGAGCGTGCCGGGCATGGCGTCGATCCCGACCGCATCGATCCCCTGTGCCTGCAAGGCCTGTAAAACATTGCGACCGCTTTCCAGGGATACCTCGCGTTCTCCCGAGGGTCCACCGAACAAAACCGCCACCCGACTAAAATTTGGCATTGTATCCTACATTCCTCGTATTTTCCGCTTCAATCTACATGAAACAGAATAATTTTCGTCCATTTCACCCAGGACCCGCACTTCCGGATGCAGACGTATCCCGGTACGCTGTTCGACCGTCTCGCCCACCTCATGGATGAGCATTTCTATGTCCGCTGGACTGGCGGTCCCGGTATTCACGATGAAGTTGGCGTGCTTCTCCGAAATTTGCGCGCCGCCAATGCGTCGGCCCTTGAGCCCGCAGGATTCGATCAGCCGCGCGGCATGATCTCCCGGCGGATTGCGGAACACCGAGCCGCAGCTTGGCATCTCCAAAGGCTGGGTTTCCGCACGACGGGCCAGCCAGTCGCGGATGCGACGATTGACGATGGCCGGATCTTCCGGTCTGAGTGAGAGTTCCGCGGCCACGAAGCAGGCGTCCGCCATGCCCTGAACCGAGCGGTAGCCAATCTGGAAATCCGCCGGGACACGTTCCTGAAGATTCCCGTCGGCGTCGAGTAGTTCCACTTTTTTTACCAGCGGCCAGGTTTCGCCACCATGCGCACCGGCATTCATGGCCAGTGCGCCACCCAGCGTGCCCGGCACGCCTGCCAGAAATTCCGCGCCCGCCAGCCCGGCATTGGCGCAGAAACGTGCCAGTTTGGCGCAGCTGACACCAGCACCGGCGCGTACCGTGACCTGATCCACTTGCTGCATGTCGTTCAGGGCGCCGGCCATGACCACCACCGTGCCGCGGATGCCACCGGCGCGGACCAGCAGATTGCTGCCCATCCCGACCCAGGTCACCGGCCCCTGCCGCCAGTGCGCCAGAAACTGGCGCAGATCTGCCAGATCCCGGGGCAGATAGAGTCGATCCGCCGGCCCGCCCACCCGCCAACTGGTGTAGCGCCCCATGGGCTGCCCGAGACGCAGCCGTCCGCGCAGGGGCTGCATGGTGTCGGCAGGGACCGTGGGGCTCATCTCAGACCTCCCACTCGGGGCCGAAAATTTCAGGCCATTGCGACGCCAGGCGGCCGATATTGCCGGCCCCAAGGGTCAGCACGACATCATTGGGGCGCAGATCCTCAAGCAGTCTGGCCGGCAGTCCGGCCACTTCTTCGACCAGGCAGGCCTTGACCCCACGCCCGCCCAGGGCATCCACCAGCCTGGCGCTGCTGGCCTCGGGAATCGGGGATTCACCGGCCGGATAGACGCCGGTCAGGAACACCGAATCGGCCTGGTCGAAGGCCGTGGTGAACTCCGCAAAGAGATCCCGGGTGCGGGTATAACGGTGCGGCTGAAAGGCGACCAGCAGACGCCGGTCGGGCCAGGCGGCACGCGCGGCGGCCAGCGTCGCCTGGATCTCGCGGGGATGGTGGCCGTAGTCATCCACGAAGATGGCACCCCGCCCCTGTCCGAGCACCTGGAAGCGTCGGCCGATACCGCCGAACTGGGCCAGTGCCCGCTGTATCGCGTCCTCCTCCACCCCGACCCGACTGGCAATGCCGATTGCGGCCAGGGCATTGAGGACATTGTGCCGCCCGGGCAGGCGTAGATTGATGTCCAGCCACTTGACGCTTTCGCCATTGGATACGCGGCGCCAGAGCGTGAAGCTGCTGTAGAGTCCGTCATGGCGCAGGTCGCGGGCCTGCAGATCGGCATCCGGCCCAAAGCCATAGGTCAGAATCGGCTTCTGGATCTGCGGCAGGAGTTCCCGGATTACCGGGTCCTCCAGGCAGAGCACCGCCTGGCCATAGAAGGGCAGACGCCCGAGAAACTGTAAGAAAGCAGCCTTGAGCTTGCCGAAATCGTGCTCGTAGGTCTGCATGTGATCGGCATCGATATTGGTGACCACCGCCATCACCGGCGCGAGTTCCAGGAAGGAGGCGTCGGATTCATCGGCCTCGGCCACCAGATAGTCGCCAGTACCCAATGCAGCATGGGTGCCGGAGGCATTGAGCAGGCCGCCGATCACGAAGGTGGGATCGAGCCCGCCCTCGGCCAGGATGCTGGCGATCAGGCTGGTGGTGGTGGTCTTGCCATGGGTGCCGGCGACGGCGATGCCCTGCTTGAAGCGCATCAGCTCGCCAAGCATCTCGGCGCGGCGGATCACGGGCGTCTTGGCCTCGCGGGCGGCGGCGATCTCGGGATTGCTTTCGTTGATGGCCGAGGACACCACAACCACATCGGCACCGCGCACGTTGGCCGCCTCGTGGCCGATGAACACCGTGGCCCCGAGATCCTGCAGTCGCAACGTGGCGGTACTCGCGGCAATGTCCGAGCCGGATACGTGATAGCCGAGATTCAGCAGGACCTCGGCGATGCCGCGCATGCCGGCGCCACCGATGCCAATGAAATGAATGCGTCTGATCCAGTTACGCATGCGCGCTCCCGCAATTGAAATGTCTCATGATCTTCCTCGGGCATAACGGGCGGCCCAATCCCGGCAGAAGCTGGCGACCTCATCGGCAGCGGCCGGTCGCGCCTGCGAGCGGGCCTGTTCCGCCATGTGCAGCCGCAGATCGGCGCTTTCCAGAATGGGCTGGAGTTGCGCCAGCAGGCTTTCCGGGGTCAGCGCCTCCTGGCGGATCATCCGGGCTGCCCCGGCGCGCACCAGAAAATCGGCATTGGCGGCCTGATGGTCGTCCACGGCATGGGGGTAAGGGACCAGAATGGCGCCCAGTCCCGCACAGGCCAGTTCCGCTACCGTCAGCGCCCCCGATCGGCAGATCGCAAGATCCGCCCAGGACAGGGCTTCGGCCACATTTTCAATGAAGGGCTCCACCCGCGCCTCAACATTGGCGTCCACATATCGCTGCTGCGCTTCGGCGTGATGCTTCGGCCCGGTCTGATGCCAGACTTCGGGGCGCTGGGCCGGGTCGAGTCGGGCCAGGGTGTCGACCAGCACCCGGTTGAGATCGCGCGCACCCAGACTGCCACCCATGACCAGCAGGCGCACCGGACCAGCGCGACTGGCAAGGCGTGAGCGCGGCTCGGGCAGGGCCGCAATGGCACCGCGCACGGGATTTCCGACCCACTGGCTCTGCTTGCCAAGGCTCTGCAGCGGAAAGCCGGTCAGCACCGCCTGGGCGATGCGCGCCACCAGGCGGTTGGCCCAGCCGGGCACGGCATTTTGTTCATGGATGAGCAAGGGGATGCCAAGGCTGCGGGCAGCCAGGCCCACCGGGCCGGAAACGAAGCCACCCATGCCGAGTACGGCCTGGGGCTTTTCCTGCTGCAGCAACTGGCGAGCCTGATTTACTGCACGCAGGATCAGCCAGGGCGCGGCGATCATGCGCCCCGCCCCCTTGCCACGCAGACCGGCCATCTGCATCAGGTGCAGCGGAAAGCCCGCCGCCGGTACCACGCGGGCCTCCAGACCGGCGGCCGTGCCGACAAAGCCGACCTGATCACCGCCCTGGCGCAGCACCTCGGCTACGGCGAGCGCCGGGAACACATGCCCGCCCGTGCCGCCTGCCGCAATCATGATCCTGGCGCTCACGTTTCTCTCCGGGCGTACTGATCCGGATAATCAAGCCCGACCGGGGCTGGCTTTTCAGCGGGCTGCAGGGTGGCACTGACCCCAAGCACCACGCCAATGGCAAGCGCCATGAACAACAGGCTGCTGCCGCCATAGCTCATCAGCGGCAATGTCAGGCCCTTGGTGGGCAGGGTACCAAGATTGACGCCTATGCTTGCCAGCGCCTGCATCGAAAACCAGATCAGGACTCCATAACAAAGCAGGGCCTCGAAGCGCCGGTCCTGCGCCTCGGCCCGCCTTGCGATGAAGAACATGCGTAGCGCCGCCAGCACGAACAGCAGCAGTACGGTAAGCACACCGACCAGACCGAGCTCCTCGCCAATGACAGCCAGAATGAAATCGGTATGCGCCTCGGGCAGATAGAACATCTTCTGCACGCCTTCGCCCAGCCCGACGCCAAAGACACCACCACGCCCGAAGGCGATCAAGGACTGGATCAACTGAAACCCGGAATCGAAGGGATGCGCCCAGGGATCGCGGTAGGCCGTCAATCGCGCCAGCCGATAGGGTTCGATGATGGCCAGCAATGCAAAGAGCACCAGGACCACCAGTCCGCCTCCGAGCACGAAGCGCATGGGCAGGCCACCGAGGAACAGGATGCCACCGGCAATGACAACCGCCACCACGAAAGCGCCCATGTCCGGTTCCAGCAGCAGCAGGAAGCCGGAAATTGCGAGGATTGCCACCACCGGCAAGAGCCCCTGACGGAAGGACTCCAGGGCCGCCCCCTTGCGCAGCACATAACCCGCCATGAATACCAGCAGGCCAAACTTGAAGAACTCCGAGGGCTGGAAGCGCAACAGCACGAGATTGATCCAGCGGCGGCTGGCGTTGACGGTCATGCCGATGCCCGGGATCAGCACGAGCAGCAACAGCCCGATGCTGATCCACAGCAGAATGGGCCCTCGCTCCATCCACACGCGCGCCGGTACGCGCATGCCGACATACATGGCCGCAAGACTCAGGACCAGATAAATCGACTGCCGCACGAGGTAGTAATAGGGATTGCCCAGGTCGTGCGCCGCGCGTGCCGAGCTGGCGGAGAATACCATGACCAGCCCCAGACCCATGATCAGCAGTACGGTACCAAGCAGCCAGCCATCGACATTCACAAGGCGCGCCAGGATTGGTTGCTCCTGCTTTGTGCCTGCAGATTCTGCCTTGGATCCACGAAGCCAGCTCATCATGCGCGCTCCCCTGGCAACTGCTGTACGGCCTCGGAAAAAACACGTCCTCTTTCGGCATAGTCCCGGAACATGTCGAGACTGGCGCAGGCAGGTGACAGCAGGACCTGATCGCCGGGCCGGGCGAGTTCAGCGGCGAGCTTTACGGCCTCTGGCATGCTGCTGACCTGATGGATCGGCACGACACCCTGGATCACGGTCTCGATCAGGGGCGCGTCGCGCCCGATCAGGATGGCCGCCCGGGCCTTGCCTTCCAGCGCCTGGCGCAACGGGCGGAGGTCCGCGCCCTTGCAATCACCACCCAGGATCGGAATGACGGGTCCCGGAAGGCCTGCCAGGGCCTTGGCCGTAGCACCCACGTTCGTGCCCTTGGAATCATTGAAATAGCTGACTCTGTTGATCTCGGCGACCTTGACCATGCGATGCGGCAGGCCACGAAAACTCTTGAGGGCCGAAGCCGCGGCCGGCAGCGGCACCCCGGCGGCGAAGGCAATGGCGACGGCCGCCATGGCATTCTCCAGGTTATGCTCGCCAAGGATCTGCAGGGCATGCACCGGCAGCACGGCATAGCTGCTGCCTTGCGCGCCATCGAGGGTCAGGTATTCACCAAAACCCTGATCCAGCACGCGGACATTGCCGCTGCCAGCGGGAATCTTCCGGCCAAACAACACGACCTGCACGCCCCTTGGCGCCTGGGCCGCGAGCGCGGTGGTGGCGGCATCCGTGCCATTGAGCACCAGGGTATCGCCCGGCTGCATGTTGGCGAAGATGCGCGCCTTGGCGGCCACGTAATCCGCAAAGCCGGCATAGCGGTCCATGTGATCTTCGGACAGGTTAAGCACGGCGGCCACCCGTGGGCGGAAGCTCTCGATCAGCTCCAGCTGAAAACTGGACAGTTCCAGCACGTAAAGCCCGACCTGCTCACCGGCCTGCGGCAACAGCTCCAGTGCCGGCGTGCCGAGATTGCCGCCCGCTTTCATCTTCAGACCAGCAGCGGCCGCCATTTCGGCCACCAGGGTCGTGACCGTACTTTTGCCGTTGGAACCGGTGATCGCGACGATGGGCGCCTGTGCCAGCGCATAAAAGAGCTCGATGTCGCCAATGATCCGCACCCCCGCTGCACGCGCGCGGACGAAGGCCGGGTCACTCTGCGCCAGCCCCGGGCTGACAACGATGAGATCCTGATCCGCAAAGACTGCCGGATCAAAGCCACCCAGCCGCCACTCTATACTCGGATGCCTCGACTTCAGAGCATCGATGTCCGGCGGACTGGCACGGCTGTCTGTCGCCTGAATGCGCGCGCCGAGCCGCTCCAGCACCGGCAGTACCGACTGCCCGGTCTTGCCGAGTCCGACCACCAGCACCTTTTTGTCGCGCAGATCGATCATCGGATTTTCAGACTCGACAGGCCAACGAGGATGAGGATCACGGTAACGATCCAGAAGCGCACGATCACGCGCGGTTCCGGCCAGCCCTTCAGCTCGAAATGGTGATGCAGGGGCGCCATGCGAAAGATGCGTCGCCCGGTCAGCTTGAAGGAAGCCACCTGGATCATCACCGAGAGCGTTTCCATCACGAACACCCCCCCCATGATGAACAGCACGATCTCCTGGCGGGCCACCACGGCCACCACCCCGAGTGCCGCGCCCAGCGCCAGGGCGCCGACGTCACCCATGAACACCTGGGCGGGATAGGCATTGAACCAGAGAAAACCCAATCCCGCGCCAACCAAGGCGCCGCAGAAGATCAGCAGTTCGCCACTGCCGGGGACATCGGGGATGCCCAGATAATTGGCGAAGATGGCATTACCCGAAACATACACGAAGATTCCCAGGGCGCCGGCGACGAGCACGGTTGGCAGGATGGCCAGGCCGTCGAGCCCGTCCGTCAGGTTGACGGCATTAGAGGAGCCGACGATCACGAAATAGGTCAGCAGGATATAGGCATAACCGAGATCGATCTCGACATCCTTGATGAAAGGCAGAATCAGCTGGGTTTCGACGCGGTGTTCGGCGGTGGCGTAAAGGATGATCGCGGCAATCAGGGCGACGATGGACTGGCCAAGATACTTGTAGCGCGCTGCCAGCCCCTTGGGATCCTTGAGCACCAGCTTGCGATAGTCATCGATCCAGCCGATCACGCCAAAGGCAAGCGTGGTGCCCAGCGAGATCAAGACGAAGCGGTTGCTGAGGTCGGCCCAGAGCAGGGTGGCCAGCGCCACGGCGACCAGGATCAGCCCGCCCCCCATGGTCGGCGTGCCGGATTTGATCAAATGCGTCTGCGGGCCATCGGTGCGCACGGTCTGACCAATCTGGTACTTCTTGAGCCAGGCGATGAAGGCCGGGCCGATGATAAAGGAGATGCCGAGTGCCGTCAGGGTGGCCAGCACCCCGCGCAGGGTGATGTACTGAAAGACGCCAAAACCGCGATAATCCACTGCCAGCAACTGAAAAAGATAAAAAAGCATCAAGTATTTCCCGTGACGATTGCCTGGACGACGCGCTCCATGCGGGCACTGCGTGAACCCTTGACCAATATCCGCACTCCCTCATGCTCCAGTGCCTGCAAGTCCTGGAGCAAGATATCCAGGTCATCATAGGCCTGCCCACCAGTCCCAAAGCCCGGCACCGCACGCGCGGCCATCTCGCCCAGGGTCAGCAGGCGCTGCACGCCCAGCCCCCGGGCCATCATGCCTGCCGCTTCGTGCATGGCCGGGGCATCCTCACCCAACTCGCCCATATTGCCAAGCACCAGGATCTTTTCGCCGGGCCCATCGACCAGCACGCGCACGGCGGCTTCCAGAGAGGCGGGATTGGCGTTGTAGGTATCATCCAGCACCTGACTGCCGCCCCGCCCCGACCGCCAGTTGAGCCGCCCGGGCACCGGCTGCATCATGCCAAGGCCCTGGTTGATCTGTTCCGGCGCAATGTTCAGGGAAAGCGCCACGCCGATCGCCGCCAGGGCGTTGGCGCCATTGTGACGCCCCGGCAGGGGAAGCTTCACGGAGAACGCATCCTGACCTGCCTCCACCTGGAGCCGCCCCCCACCAGCCTCCGCTTCCCAGCGGCCCCGCAGCTCAAGCTCCTCGGCATCCAGGCCAAAACGCAGCAGGCGCCCAGGATTTTTCTCGGCCCAGTAATCGATGAAGGCATCGTCGCCGTTGAGCACGGCAAGCCCTTCGCTGCTCAAGCCTTCGAGAATCTCGCCCTTGGCCCGGGCAATGGCTTCCAGGCTGCCGAGTCCTTCCAGATGAGCCGGGCGGGCATTGTTGATCAGCGCGATATCCGGTTGCGCCAGCCGGGTAAGGACAGCGATTTCGCCGGAATGATTCATGCCCATCTCGATCACCGCAAAACGGTGCTCGGCGCGCAGGCGCAAAAGCGTGAGGGGAACGCCGATGTGATTGTTGAGATTGCCGCGCGTGGCCAGCACCGGGCCCGCCGTGCCCAAAATGGCAGCGAGCATTTCCTTGACCGTGGTCTTGCCGCAGGAACCGGTCACCGCCACCACCGGGATGTCATGGCGCCGGCGCCAGGCGGCTGCGAGCTGCTGCAGCGCTGCCAGTGGATCGGCCACCAGCACCTGCGGCAATGCGATGTCGGGCTGGATGCGCTCCACCAGGGCACCCGCCCCGCCACGCGCGGCGACTTCCGCCAGATGCGCATGGCCATCGAAGCGCTCGCCCTGCAGCGCCACGAAGAGACTGCCGGGCTCCAGGGTGCGGCTGTCGGAGCCGACAGCCTGGATCTGGGCATCCTCACCGTGCAGGACGCCATCCGTGATACGCGCAACTTCACTTAGATAAAGCAAGACTGCTCCAGTACCCTGCGGGCAACTTCGACATCATCAAAAGGGCGTCGCACGCCCGCGACTTCCTGATAATTTTCATGCCCCTTGCCGGCGATCAGCACGCAATCCCCCACCCTGGCCGCCCGGATGGCGATCTCGATGGCGCGGGCGCGGTCATGGAGGCGCAGAGCCTCATTGGGCGCCTCCATGCCGGCCAGGATCTCCGCCATGATGGCTTGTGGCGGCTCGCTGCGCGGGTTGTCATCCGTCAGCACCACCCAGTCCGCAAGCGCCTCGGCAATCCGGCCCATCTGCGGGCGCTTGCCGCGATCGCGGTCACCGCCGCAGCCGAACACGCAAAAGAGTTTTCCGGCCACTGACTGGTGCAGATCCTTGAGCACCGTTTCCAGGGCATCGGGCGTGTGGGCATAGTCCACCACCACCAGCGGCGACGGCCTGCCGGCACTGACCCTTTCCAAGCGCCCCGGCACGGGCGGGACCCGTCCCAGCCGCTCGGCGATTTCGGCGGGCCGGCCACCGAGCAGGATCCCGGCCGCCAAGGCGGCTAGCAGGTTCAGGACATTGACCCGACCGATCCAGCCGCTCTGGATGCTGCAGTCGCCACTCGGGGTCTGCACCTCAAGATGAAGCCCCTCCCCATCCTGATGGACTGATCGCGGTCGCACCTCACCGTGTTCGAACCCGAAACTGATCACCTCGACGCCGGCGGGCAATTGCCGGCGCAGCACCTCGCCGTAGGGATCATCGGCATTGAGCACCGCATAACGCAGCCCGGGACGCGTGAAGAGCGAAGCCTTGGCGGCGAAATAGGCCTCCATGTCGCCATGGAAATCCAGATGGTCCCGGGTCAGATTGGTGAACACCGCGAGCTGTATGGGTACGCCGGCGATCCGGTTCAGGGCCAGGGCGTGCGAGGAAACCTCCATGGCGACACTGCGGGCGCCCTGCTCCCGACAGGCATGCAGGGTGGCATGCAAGGCCTCGATATCCGGCGTGGTGTTCGCCTGGGTCTGCAGGCGGCCGGGGAAACCCCAGCCGAGCGTACCGATCACGCAGGTGGGTTGCGGCAGTACCGCGTCGAGCAGATGCGTCACGCTGCTCTTGCCATTGGTCCCGGTCACGCCAGCGATAAATAGTGCATTTTCGTTCAGCGCGTAACATTTCGCCATGGCCTGGCCAAACAGCTCTCGCGCCGCGGGCGTTGCCCAGACCGGCCGGTCGTCGCGCAGGCTGCAGGACTCCGTTTCTGCTTCGAGCAGGACCGCGGCGGCACCCGCCTGCAGGGCGGCATCGACATGGGCATCGGCGGGACGGCTGCCGCGCAGGGCAACGAAGAGTTCCCCGCCACGCACCCGTCGGCTGTCACTGGTGAGCCCCGAAAATGACAAGGTCGACAGAGCCTCGGGGACCCTGTCGAACACGGTGATGGCAGGTATCAGCCCCGTTGCGGCCATGGCTCGGTTTCCTTGCCATCCCCCTCGGCGGCATTCACCAGTCGGGGCTTGGGAGAATCCAGCAGCAGGGGCGAAGCCGCATCCGGTGCGATGCTCATCATCCGCAGGCTGCCGGCCATGACCTGACGGAACACGGGAGCAGCAACCAGGCCACCGTAATAATTGCCTTTGGGCTCATTGATCATGACGGCAATGGCAATGCGCGGCTGGCTGGCCGGCGCAAAGCCCACGAATGAGGAGACATAGCTATTGGCGCTATAACCGCCGCCACGCGCCTTGTGCGCCGTGCCGGTCTTGCCGGCCACGCGGTAGCCAGGAATCATTGCATTTGTTCCCGTACCTTCTGGCGTGACCACCCCTTCCAGCATCAGCCGCAGCAGGCGGGCCGTTTCCGGCTTCATGATGCGCTTGCCCGGCGCGCCATTCGCAGTCCCGGCCCGGATGATGCTGGGCTGGTAATAGGTACCGCCATTGGCGATAGCCGCGTAGGCGGCGGTCATCTGCAGAGCGCTGGCCGACAGGCCATAGCCAAAGGCCAGCGTGGCCCGCTCCACCACGCCCCAGCTTTGATAGCCAGGGAGGCTGCCCGGAGACTCTCCCGGCAGTCCGGTACCAGGAACCTGACCGAAGCCGGCATTGCTGAGCATGCGGTAGAAGGCCTCGGGCGGGGTTTTCAGCGCAACCTGGGCCGCGCCGATGTTGCTTGAATGCATCAGGATGCCAGCCAGCCCAAGCACACCCTGGGGATGATCATCGCGGATATTGGCGTTGCCGACCCGATAGGACTGATAGTTGCAGTTGAAGGTGCTCTCGGGCCGGACGGCACCACTTTCCAGCGCAGCCGCTATGGTGAATGGCTTGATGGTGGAGCCCGGCTCGAAGGCGTCGGCAACAGCCCGGTCACGCCACTGAGCAGGACCACTGCTTTCACGGTTATTGGGATTGAAGCCCTGTTGCGTGGCCATCGCCAGGATCTCGCCCGTTTTTACATCCATCACCACCACCGAGCCGGATTTCGCCCGAAGCTTCTGGACAGCCGCCTTGAGTTCACGGTATGCAAGATACTGGATGCGCCGGTCAAGGCTCAGGGTGAGCGGCCGCCCGGGCTTGACCGGTTCGACCGTGGCCAGGTTCGTCACCCATCGGCCGATGTTGTCGCGGATTGCCAGCATCTTGCCGGGTCGACCCTGCAACCAGTCGTTGTAAGCCAGTTCGATGCCCTCCAGCCCCTTGTCATCGACATCGGTGAAACCGAGCAGATGCCCGGCAACCTCGCCAGTCGGGTAAAAGCGCCGGCTCTCCTTCAGGGCATATACACCCGGGATGTCCAGTGCCTGGATCTCCTCGGCCAGCCTGGGCGTCACCTGACGTTTGACGTAGACGAAACTCGCACGGGGGTTGCGCACCAGATGCGCCAGCCTGTCATTGGACATGCCCAGGGCCTGGGCCAGCTCCGGCCAGCGTTCCCGGCTCCCGGTGAACTCCTTGGGATTGACCCAGATCGAGCGCATGGGGGTTGAAAGTGCCAGCGGCTCGCCGTTGCGGTCATAAATGGCGCCGCGCATGGCTGGAATCGGCAGTTCGCGCAGGTAGCGATGCTCCCCTTGCTCGCGCAGGAAGTCGACCTGTTTCACCTGTAGATCATAGGCTTGGTAGGCCATGCCCACAAAGGCGAGACAGATGAGACCGATCGTCGCCCAGGCGCGGCCGGGTCCCGCCACCGGCGCCTTTGTGGCTCCCGAGCTGCTCCGGCGCCGGTCCGGACCACGCGGCGCGGCGCGGCGCTCTTCTCGCCCGCGCCTATATCCAGACTCATATCGCTTGAAATCGTGCTGGCTCATGGCTGACGCACCACTAGAATTCCGTTCACCGGGGGCATTCTCATTTGCAGTTTGTCGCGGGCAATTTCATCGATCCGGCCATGAGCCGCCAGGGTGGACTGCTCCAGCTGTAGCTGGCCCCACTGGGTCTCCATCTTGAACCGCTGATGCTGGGCACTCTGCAGGTTGATAAAAAGATCACGACTGGTCTGGCGCACGGCCACGAGGCCAATGAGGCTGACCAGGATGAGACCGGCGAGCAGAAATGGCAGAGCGCGCATCAGCTCCTCCCCGCCTGTCGCTCGTCCAGGCGCTCCGCTATGCGCAACACGGCGCTGCGGGCACGGGGATTGCGCGCGACCTCTTCGGCATCAGCCCGGACTGCCTTGCCAACCAGGCGCCAGGGGGCTGAGGGGATCTGGATCTCGGGAATCGGCAGGTCCGGGTGGATCTGATGCCCTTTGGCACCCTGACGCATGAAGCGCTTCACCATCCGGTCCTCCAGGGAGTGGAAACTGATGACGGCCAGGCGACCCCCCGGTGCCAGCACGGACCCGGCCTGATCCAGCAATGTACCCAGCTCGTCCAGTTCCTGATTGATCAACATACGTATCGCCTGAAAACTGCGTGTTGCCGGATCCTTCCCGGGCTCCCGACTGGGAACTGCCTTCGCCACCAATGCCGCCAGTTCGGTGGTACTTTCCAGCGGCTTTTCACTACGTGCCGCGACAATGGCCCGGGCAATCCGCCAGGCAAAGCGCTCTTCGCCATATTCCTGGAGAACCTGGCTGATCTCTTCCTGACTCGCGCGGGCGAGCCAGGCGGCTGCAGACTCGCCCCGGCCAGGGTCCATGCGCATGTCCAGTGGTCCGGTCTGACGAAAGCTGAAACCTCGCTCCGCCTGATCCAGCTGGGGTGAGGATACCCCCAGATCCGCCAAAACCCCCTGCACCCGATCCATCTCCAGCGTGTGCAGGACTGACTCCAACTCCGAGAAAGGCGCGTGCCGTACTGTCACCCGGGCATCACCCCGAAAGCGGTCCTGGCAGGCCGCCACGGCCTGGGGATCGCGATCCAGGAGGATCAGACGACCATCCGTACCCAGCCGCGCCAGGATCTCCGCGGCATGCCCACCGCGCCCAGCGGTGGCGTCCACATAGGTGCCGTCCGGCCGGATTGCCAGCCCGTCGAGAACCGGCTGCAGGAGCACCGGCACATGTGAATCAATTGAGCTGGCCAATTTGCCCGCCGCCTCGGCTATGTTGCTGTGTTAGAGAACCAGATCCCCCAGACGGGCGAAATCCTCATCCATGGAAGACAGCCACTCTTCCTGGCGCTGATTCCAGATGGCCTGATCCCAGACTTCAAATTTGTGCACCTGCCCCACCAGCACCACGGCTTTTTCAAGGGAGGCGAACTGGCGCAGTGAGGGCGAAACGAGTACCCGGCCCTGGGCATCCAGGCTGAGCTCCTCGGCGTGGCCGACGAAAAGACGCTGAAACTTGCGAACGGAAGGATCTGAACCAGACATCTGCGCCACCTTGCGCTCGATCTCCTCCCAGTGCGGCAGAGGATAGGCGACCAGACACCGGTCCCTGTCGATCGTGATGACCAGCTGCCCATGACAGTGGACCTCGAGCCATTCGCGAAACCGTGCCGGTACGCTCAGCCGTCCCTTGCTGTCCATGTTGTGCTGGTGGGTGCCACGAAACATTTTTAGTTATCGCCCTCCCCGGCGTACCACTTTTCCCCACTTCTCCCCACCCTGATCGAAGAATAGTGAGCGTTCCCCCACCTGTCAAGGCGAGTAGACACATTGAATCGAGGAGGGTCTTGCATGGACGGCGGGCATAAAAAAAGGCCCGCCATTTGCATAGCGGACCTTTTGAGGATTGCAGTGTTGAGCGGGCCTGTAAGCCGGGTTCTGTCGAGGACGGCCATTCCTCTAGGCCCATGCTTGCGCAGGGGCTCAAGCGACCTACCCGCGCGCCATGCGGGCCGCATGATTGCGCGCTTACTTGGTCTTGCTCCAGGCGGGGTTTACCCTGCCACTCCCGTTACCGGCAGCGCGGTGCGCTCTTACCGCACCTTTTCACCCTTACCGCACGCCGAGGCGTGAGGCGGTATATTTTCTGTGGCACTTTCCATAGGCTCGCGCCTCCCGGCCGTTAGCCGGCGCCCTGCCCTGTGGAGCCCGGACTTTCCTCCAGGCAATGCCTGGCGGCCGTCCAGCCTGCTCAACACGCATATCCTAACAGATCCAGGCCTTCGCCTGAAGCAATAAATCTCAGTCTTCCTTGATCCGCAGGGCCTCGGCATAGACCTGCTTGCGCGGCAAGCCGGTAATCTGCACGGCGACCGCGACCGCCTGGCTCAGGGGCAGGGCAGCCAGCAAGGGGAGCAGCACCGGGGCCAGCTCCGGCCCATCCCGAGGTGCTGGCGCACCTCCCAGCACCAGCACCATCTCGCCACGACAGCTATCCGGGTCATCACGTAACCGCGCGAGGATCTCGCCGACGCTGCCACGCAAGGTATCCTCGTGGATCTTGGTCAGTTCCCGGCTCAGTGAGGCCGGACGTGCCAGCCCAAAGCAATCCGCCAGATCCTGCAGCGTATCGAGGATGCGGCGCGGCGACTCGAAATAGATCTGGGTGCGCTGCTCAGCGGCAAGCGCCTGAAGCCTGTCCCGGCGGGCACCCGGCTTGGGCGGCAGAAAACCCTCGAAGCAGAATCGATCCGTCGGCAGGCCCGAGGCAGCGAGGGCGGCCAGTGCAGCACTGGGACCAGGCACCACCCGGACCGGCACCTGCGCCTCGCGTGCGGCGTGCAGCAGGATGTAACCCGGATCGGACACCAGCGGCATGCCGGCGTCGCTGATCAGCGCCATGCTCTCGCCAGCCTGCAGCCGTGATATCAGGCGCGGCGCCAGCTCTCTCTCATTATGTTCATGCAGCGTCTGCAGCTTTGGATGCAGCTGGAAATGATCGAGCAGTTTGCGCGAGTGGCGCGTATCCTCGGCCAGTACCAGATCGACCCCTGCCAGCACCGTCTGGGCACGCGGGGGAAAGTCCCCCAGATTGCCGATTGGCGTTCCGACTACATAGATGATACCTGCTTTCGTCATCCTGACCCTCTCCGGCGTGGAAAAGAATGATGGCGATGGCCAGGCGACAAATCCATTGATGCCAAGAGAAAAGCATCCTAGACTGGCTGATCAGATTGACATCACTCCATCGAAGTCGCACATGATAACAAAAACTTCAGCCCCTCGGCCGCAACAGGCAGCGAAATACCGGGGCATCCTGTTATTTCTCCTGATGCTCGCGCTGCTGCTTGCCGAAGGCGGGCAGGCGGTCGCGGAAACACCAGCCGCTTCGGCAACCGTCACAACACCGGCAGCCGGGCCCGGCGCCCGGGTCTGCGTCCTGTTGCCGGTGACTGGCCGCTATGCTGGCCTGGCTACCGCGATCCGTCTGGGCATCGAGGGGGCGGCCCGCCAGCAGTCGGCAATCGATCAGGCACCGGTGCAGGTCTATGACACCCAGGGCCAGCCCGCAAGCGCCGTGGCAGCCTACGACCTGGCCCGGGCTCAGGCCTGCCCGGCCATCATCGGCCCATTGCTGCGGGCCGAGGCATTGTCCGTGCTGAGAGTGCGCAAGGCAGGCGACCCACCGATCCTGCCACTCGCGCCAGTCAATGCAGATGCCAGCAAGGGTGTCCACCCCTTCGGGCTCACTCCCGAGCCTGAAGCAAGGCAACTGGCCACCGATCTCCGGGAACAGGGTTATCTGCGAGCCGCCCTCCTCCACACCAGCGGCGATATCGACAGACGCATGCACGCAGCCTTCCTGCAACAGTGGTCCGGCCTGGGCGGCAGGATCACCGTGGATCAGCTCCTGCCCCCTGGCGAGGGCGAAGTTCTCCCGACCATTCAGCGGATGCTCGAAAAGGCAGGCGTTTCAGGCGCAAAGTCGGGTGACACGGATGCCATCATCCTGTTCGTCCCGGGCAATCTCGCGCGTGCCCTGACCCCTATCCTGCGCCAGCAGGTGGGTACGCTTCCCATATTCGGCAGTTCGCGGCTGAACACTGGCGGTCCGCAAACCGCAGGCAGCGACACCCCCGAGGGCCTGACCTTCCTGGATATGCCCTGGATGCTGAGCCCTGAAGCATCCTGGATGCCTCTGCGCCAGGAACTCCTCCGACAGATGCCGAACGCCAACGAGGTCAGCTGGCGTCTGAGCGCTCTGGGCTTTGATAGCTACCAACTGGCCCAGCATCTGGCGAACGGCAATCAGGCCGTGCCCTTTCTTGGCGCCACCGGAATCCTGCGCATCATGCCGGATGGCACGGTACAGCGGCGCCTGAGCTGGGGCCGCTATGAGCAGGGACAACTGCGCGTTTATGCCATGCCACCTGGAAAAAACCCGTGATCAACCTCTCCCGCCAGCGCAGCCTCGAGCGGGGCCGAGCGGCCGAGGACAGTGCCCTGGCCTTCCTGACCGCGCAAGGCCATCGGCTGCTGGCACGCAATTTCCGCTGTCGCCAGGGCGAGATCGACCTGGTCACGCTGGAATCCGCGACCCTGATCTTTGTCGAGGTGCGCCTGCGCCTGCGCAGTGACTTTGGCAGCGCAGCGGATTCGGTGACTCATAGAAAGCAGGCCCGCATCATTCATGCCGCCCGCTATTTCCTCCTCCGGCACCCGGCGCATCAGCACCGTGATTGTCGTTTTGATATCATCGCCTTTGATCAGGGGACCCCGCCCCAGTGGATCAGGAATGCTTTTGAGGCACCCATTTCATGACAGCACTGATTGACAGAGTCCAGGCCAGCTTCCTGGCCAGCGCCGAAACCAAACGTGATTGCGCCGCTCAACTGGCGCCGGTGATCGCCGCAGCCGCCGAGCGTATGGCCACGGCCCTGCTCGACGGACGCAAGATCCTGACCTGCGGCAATGGCGGCTCAGCCGCTGACGCCCAGCACTTTTCATCCGAACTCCTGAATCGCTTTGAGCTCGAACGCCCGGCCCTGCCGGCGATTGCACTCACCACGGACAGTTCGACACTCACATCGATTGCCAACGATCATCACTATAATCAGGTCTTTTCCCGACAGATCCAGGCCCTGGGACAACATGGCGATCTGCTGCTGGCCATTTCCACCAGCGGTACCTCGCCGAGTATCCTGCATGCGGTCGAGGCCGCGCAGGAGCGCGAGATGGGCGTCATTGCCCTGACCGGCCGGGATGGTGGTCAACTGGCCCAAATGGCCCGCCCTGAAGAAGACCTGGTCATCTGCGTACCCAGCCAGAGTACTGCCCGCATCCAGGAGGTGCATCTGCTGACCCTTCACTGCCTCTGCGACCTGATCGACCAGCAGTTGCTGGGAGGACTCGAATAAAGGTTTGTTACCCCAAAGGAGATAAGTTCATGCGTTTTCGCTCCACACTCTTGCTGGTCCTGGCCCTCCCGCCGCTGCTCAGTGGCTGCGCCGCTGCCGTCGTGGGAGGTCTGGCCACAGGCGCCTACGTCGCCCAGGATCGTCGCAGCGTCGGCAGCCTGGTGGACGACCAGGTACTCGAAGTCAAGATCAACAATGCCCTGCGCTCGGATCCGCAGGCCGGTTATGGCCGCATCATCGTGTCCAGTTTCAATGGCAATGTATTGCTGGCTGGCGATGTGCCAAACCAGGCCGCGAAGGACAACGCCACCCGGATCGCCAATGAACAGCAGGATGTCAAACGCGTATTCAATGAGCTGCATGTTGGCCCCATTGCGCCCTTGTCCGACCGCTCCCGCGATACCTGGATTGCTGCCGAGGTCAAGACCCGGCTGCTGGGCGCGGAAGACCATCCCGGTCTGAAGGTCAAGGTGACGGTCGACAGGGGCGTGGTCTACCTGCAGGGCCTGGTGCGGCAGGATGAAGGTGACTGGGCCGCCAATGTCGCCAGCAACGTGAGCGGGGTGAAACAGGTGGTCAAGGTCTTCGAGTACATTTCCTGAGATGAGCAGCGATCTACCGCCCCCCTACTTCCGCCGCAAGATCCAGCGCGACTGGCAGCAGCTTGCGGCGGCCTGCGAGCCTCATCGGCCCGTGGTGTTCACCAATGGCTGCTTCGACATCCTGCACCGGGGGCATGTCACGTATCTCGAGCGCGCGCGGCGGCTGGGCGCCATCCTGGTGGTCGGCCTCAACTCGGATGCCTCGGTGCGGCGGCTGAACAAGGGCGCGGAGCGGCCCATCAACCCCCTGGAAGACCGGCTGGAAGTCGTGGCGGCACTGGAAAGCGTGGATTTCGTGACCGCCTTTGATGAGGACACGCCACTTGAGCTGATCGAGACCCTGCGCCCGGAGATCCTGGTCAAAGGCGGCGACTGGACGGTGGACACCATCGTCGGCGCCAGGGAGGTGCTGGCGCGCGGTGGCGAGGTGCACGCCATTCCTTTCGAGCATCAGCGCTCCACCACCAGCCTCGTCAGCCGTTTACGGGAGTCCTGCCATGAGTCACCCTGAGCCGCATGCGGCGCTGCAGGCCCTGAGCACTCAGCTTGGCCCGGAACTGCTGCTGACCGACGACTTCACGCGCGGGCTCTATGCCAGTGACGACACCCCGCGTCGCTGCATGCCTGAAGGCGTGCTCTTCCCAAAAACTCACGAGCAGGTGCGCGATATCGTTGCCATTGCGCGCCAATATCGGGTGCCCCTGGTGGCGCGTGGCGCCGGTTCCGGCAATGTCGGCGGCGCCCTGCCGCTACCGGGCAGTCTCGTGCTCAGCTTTGAATGCATGAACCGGATCCTGGATTTCGATCCGGTCAACCGCACCATCACCGTGCAGGCCGGGGTCATCACCCAGGACATTGACCAACTGGCCCGCAGCCAGGGCCTCTTCTATCCTCCCGACCCCGGCAGCGCCCCCTACTGCCGCATTGGCGGCAATCTCGCCATGAACGCGGCCGGCCCCAAGGCCGTCAAATACGGTGTGACACGCGATTACGTGCTCGCCCTGCGCGCCATTACCGGCACGGGTGCCGAGATTCGTACCGGCAGCCGCACCAGCAAGGGCGTGGTCGGCTATGACCTCACGCGGCTTCTGGTCGGCAGCGAAGGCACGCTGGCGCTGATCACCGAGGCGACGCTGCGCCTCCTGCCGGCGCCAAACGCCCGGGCCACCCTGCGGGTTTGCTTCGACAGCAACGTGCATGCCTGCGAGGCCGTGGCGCGCGTCATGGCCGGGCACATCACCCCAAGCGCCCTGGAGTTCATGGACCATCACGCCATCGAGGCCATCCGCGCAACCGGTGCCGCGAGCGACCTACCGCCGGAAACCAGGGCCCTGCTGATGGTCGAGGCCGACGGCGAAGCCAGCGACCTGCCGCGACAGATCAGGGCACTGGAACAGTCCCTGCAGGGTCCCGGCCTGCTGGAGCTGCTCGAAGCCCGGGATCCCGACGCCATCACTGCCCTCTGGACTGCCCGCAAATCGCTCTCCGGCGCCATCAAGCGCATTGCCCCACTCAAGATCAACGAGGATGTCGTGGTACCGGTCACGCGTCTGGCCGAACTGCTGGCCGAAATCGAAAGACTGACCCGGCATTACGAGCTGCCGATCGTCACCTTCGGCCACGCCGGCAATGGCAACCTGCACGTCAATCTCATGGTGCACCCGGAGGATAAAGGTGAGATGGCGCGCGCCCGCGAGGCGCTGCTGCAACTGTTCAAGGCCGTGCTGCAGCTGGGTGGCACCCTGTCGGGCGAGCACGGCATCGGCACGGAAAAGCGCGACTACCTGCCGCTCGAGCTTGATCCAGCCACGCTGGCCGTCATGCAGGGCATCAAACGGCAGTTCGACCCCGACGGCATTCTCAATCCGGGCAAGGCCTTGCCCATGCGGAGCTAGGCCATGCATCTCCACGCCATCCAGGCCGTGCGCCAGATCAACCTGAAGCAATGGCCGGAAGACTTCGGCATGACGGTCATTGCCGATACCGCCGCGCACCGCGCCCTGCAGGATGGCGAGGCGCGCGTGTACCTCTTCCGTTCCGGGGTGGTCGGCTTTTACGAGGCGCCCCCTTCCCTGCAATCGCGGGTGCTGGCCAGGGTACAGGCCGAATTCCCGCCGGTAGCCCATCCCGCGGCGGAAGAAATCACCCTGCGCCTGGGCGACCGGGATGGCGTCGACAAGGATGCCCTGTCCCTGCGTCAGATCGATGATGAGCGGCTGCTGCTGGTGGCGCTGCGCCTCGCCCAGAGCGTCGCGCTCGAACTGCACGAGGCCACGGTCGAGAACCTGCTCGAAACCACCTTCACCCTGATGGACAAGGTGGGCAAGAGCGGTCGCCTGCCCGGCCGCCGTAGCCACTCCCTCAAGTTTCTCGCTTCCACCTCCGCCACCCGCACCGAGATCCTGGCCCGGCTTGCCGTGCTGGACAACCCCGACATCGTCTGGGAAGAACCCGGTCTTGAATTCCTGTCACGCGATCTCTCCGCTGATCTCGAACTGAGCAGCCGCTTCCGCGCCCTGGACGAAAAGCTCGATGCCATCCGCGAGGGTATGGAAGTCATTCTCGAAGGCAGCCGTCACAACCGCGAGACCATGCTCGAATGGATCATCATCATCCTGATTGCCATTGAAGGCCTGATCATGCTCATCGGCTGATCACCCCAGAGCCGCGTCAACCCATACAACTGCATCATGCTGTTCAGATTCTGAACAGATCACACCCGCGCCAGAACGCCAGCATTGGCCAGTCATCGCGAAGACCAAGCCCCTTCTTTCCATTTCCCCCTGTAACACCAGACTTACAGTTCTTCACCCACCTGAGCCGCAAAGCAGGTCCCGACGGACAAAAATATATGTTTTACTTTCATAAACAATACCTTGAATCATTGGCACGGTAGTTGCTAAGCAGTGCATACCGCAGAAATGCTTGATGCATGAGGCGGCGCGGGAGGAAGCCGCGAAAATCCAAACCCATAAAGCAAACAATCAGGAGAACTCACCATGAACAAGACCTTGAAGCTTAGCATTGCAGCTCTTTTCCTCGGTTTTTCGGGCATGGCCGCCGCTGCCCTTCCAGTAGCCCAAAATGACGCCATCAGCGTGGCAGTCACGACAGCGGAAGTGGGCCCCAATATCGCAACAGAAGTACGGAACACCAGCTCCAACACCATCGCTGATGGTGCCTTCCACGCTGTCGAAGGCATCAACCAGGTTCAGCAGAACAATGGCGCCAACAATGCCATGCAGCAGGGCGCTGCGGTGGCCGTGAACCGTGATGACGACAATGCCCAGCCGCTGGATCTTTCCCTCGCCGCGTCCGTCAACCTGGGTGGCACCGTCCTCAACTACTCAGATGTCAATGGCAACATGTCCGATAACACCATTGCCGGTGACAGCTTCAAGGATGGAGCCGGGATCAGCCAGGCCCAGCAGAACAACGGCAACAACAATGCCATGCAGCAGAGCACTTCCGTTGCGGTGAACCAGGATATCGACGATACCGCTCAGATGGTTGTGCCGCCCGCGCTGTCCCTGGCTGTTGGCGGTTCCCTGGGCAATACTGCCTATACCAGCAAGAGCGAGCAGAGCAACTCCATCAGCGGCGAAGCCTTCAAAGACGCTGCGGGCATCAGCCAGGTGCAGCAGAACAACGGTTCCAACAGCACCATGCAGCAGGGCGCTGCGGTGGCCGTCAATGAAAGCACTGCGCCTTTCAACATGGCCCTGGCCGTGGCCGCGCTGGGTGCGACGGTAGCCGGAAACCAGTCCTATGAATCCGGCAATACCCGAACCAACGAGATCTGCGGCCCGGCTTTCTCGCACGTCTCCGGTATCAGCCAGGTGCAGCAGAACAGCGGCAACAACAGCATGATGCAGCAGACCGTGGCGGTGTCCGTCAACGGCGGGCTCTGATCGGAATGGGCCGGCGGTTCTACCGCCGGCCTTCTTTCATAGAGCCAGCTGGAGGACCACCATGAAAACCATCCGACTCAAATTTTTGATCGGTGCTGGACTGGGTCTCTCCTTGACGTGCATTTCTGCCTTTGCGGATTCCCCTGCCGCTCAGACTTTCAGTCTGAACCAGGTGGTCTCCGAATCGGCACTCGGCAACCAGCGCGGCATGTTCTCTCCCGGTGTGGATATTGGCGATTTGATGAACGCCACATCCACAGGCAATAGCGTGTATTCCAGCTTCACCGGAACGAACAACATGGGAGCAGATGCCTTCAGCAATGTCAGCGGCATCGTCAACGTGATCCAGAATGTTGGTAACAACGTCATCATTCAAAATGCCGTAATCGTCAATCTCAACCTGCAGTAAGTTCGCGCCCCGCCAGGGGCGCATTTCGGAGGGGCACATGTTCAGATCCAGTGTCATTGCCAGTCTGGGCCTGCTTGCATTGACGGTCATGCCGGCAACGGCCGGCACGGTCATGCTGACCGGAATTGGGGGCATGGCAAATGTGCCAGTCAAAAGCCTCAAGGACCTGCGCTTTCGCAACGTCGTCAGGCAGCAATATGACTTCAGTTGTGGTTCGGCGGCGTTGGCAACGCTGCTCACCTATCATTATAAGCACCCGATAAGTGAGCAGGATGCCTTCAAGGCCATGTATGAAACGGGCGACAAGGAAAAGATCCGCAAGGAGGGCTTTTCCATGCTCGACATGAAACGTTATCTCGACAATGCCGGCTATCCCGCCAATGGCTTTCGTGCCTCCCTGGACAAGCTGGCCCAGGTCGGGATTCCTGCCATCGTCCTGCTCAACATGAATGGCTACATGCACTTCGTGGTCGTCAAAGGGGTGTCAGAGAAGGAAGTGCTGGTCGGCGACCCGGCAAGCGGCCTGCGTTCCCTGCCGCGCAAGGCTTTCGAAGATGGCTGGAACGGCATCCTGTTCGTCATCAATGACGCCGGCAGCATGGCGATTGCCCGCAATACCTTCAACACCCGCGATACCTGGCAGCAACGCCGCACGGCACCACTTGGTCTTGCGCTGAGCCGCGAATCGCTGGCCACCTATTCATTGCTGCTTGGCAAACACGATTTCTAATAATTATAGGAAGGAGGAAATCATGCATCCGGTCAATTCTGGTGGAACACACAGAGCCAGCGTCCGGCCCTGGCTTTGCGCAGCGGTCCTGCTGTTTGCCGTTGCGCATCCGGCGCAGGCCAAAACGGATTTCGACGATCTGGCGCGGGTCAGCAACCAGGAGCTGGATCAACTGCGCGGCGGCTTTTATGTCAACGGCATGAACATCGGTTTCAGCCTGGAGACCGCCACCCTCGTCAATGGCGTGCTGCAAAGCCAGACCAGCATCAATGGCATTGCCGGCAGCAATCTGATCCAGCTCGGCAACGGCAACAGCCTGTCCCTGAGCGCCTTTCAGAATGCCCAGGGCGTGCTCAACATGATTCAGAACAGCCTGGACTCACAGGTCATTCAGCACCTGACGACGCTCAACATTGATATCAGCCGGCCAAATAATGCCGTGGGTCAGGCGAACCTCAACAGCCTGCTCAATCAGCAGGCACTGACCGGACTGCCCTGAGCATATTGTCCTGGCCAGAAAAAACCCGGCGCGCGCCGGGTTTTCATGTTTCCAGGAGTCGGGTGAAAACCTCCTGGCGCTGTTCACAAAGTCATCGGCAGGCGCAGGGTCAACTGCACATCCGGCGCGTCCTCGGTGGCGCCGATGGCAAAGTTCAGGTTGAAGCCGGTGCGTGCGCCCAGACGGTAGGAATAGCCGAAAAGTACCGAGCCAACCTGCTGGATTCTGGAGTTTGGAACCACCTGCTCGCCCTCTCCCGGCAATTGCTGTCTCGGCTTGCCGACGATGCTGTGGTCATAGCCCAGGCTGAATGAAGCCTTGTCGTTCAGAGACAGGCCCATGCCGAAACCAAAGCCAATGGCATCACCGGGATCGATCTTGCCGTAATCCCCGCCGACATCGCGCTTCATGTTCCAGAGATAGCTGAGATTGCCGTAGAATACGGCCGGATCCGACGGGAAAATGGCGTTCAGGCTCGGCTGCACGCCCCAGAAGCCGGAGCCGGTCGGCAGGCGGGTCAGCAGGCCATTATTGTTCAGGGGTATCCCGAAAGGATCTTCCCCGGTCGGCGCCTTCACCCGCAGATTGGCCACATAATAAGGCCCTGTCGGCCCCTGATTGAGCTGGTAATGGCCCGCGACTTCCACGTCACCAAGCCCCTGGCCATCAGAGCTCACCAAAATCGGCGTGCTCGTTCCTTCCACATTGCGTGTCAGCGTACTGTCCGTACGCCAGACATAGGGAATGCGGGCTTCCAGTTCCAGTCGCTGGGTCAGGCCATAGCGGGTTGTCAGCGCCGTGACATAGGTATCGCGACTGGTGTCCTCCACCTGGATGGCGCCAACCAGGATGGCCGGCAATACCGAATAGCCTTCCACGCCAATGCGATAGACCGAGGAATGCGCGTACTGCAAGGTGGGTTCGATGACGAACTTTCCCTTCGGGGTCAGGACCCCGGCGTAATCGATCAGGGTTTCAATTGCTGGCGGCCCGCCATTCTTATCGGCTTCCGGCGCCCTGCCAACGGTTTGCGGTACCGGTTCCACCTGTGCGGAGCCACTGACACCAGGCGTATCGACCTGGGCCGTTGCGGCATGGGCAAGTGGTGAAAAACATGTGACAAAGACCAAAACGCCACCCCTGGCGCTGTTCCCGACAGTTTCGAGCTTCATGCATCCTTCCCCTTTGCGACGATGAACTGCTGATGAGGCTTTTTTAATATTCAGTCAATGGCCCGCGACTGGACCTGCCTTTCAATGCGCATCTATCCCGTAGCGCTCGATCAGACGGTACAGGGTCACCCGGGAAATACCCAGATGTCGTGCTGCCTGTGAAAGATTATAGCCGACGTGCTTGAGTACCTGGTCGATGGTTTCCCTCTCAGCGACAGACCGCGCCTCCTCCAGAGTCGGCAACTGCCGGGTCAAGGATATGCCATCCAGTTCAAGATCCGCGGGCGTGATCAGGCGCCCCTCGCTCATGACCGTGGCGCGACGAATCCGATTGACCAGTTCGCGCACGTTGCCGGGCCAATCATGGCTGCTCATGGCGTGCAAGGCCGCCTGGCTGAAGCCCTTGAGACGGGAGGAACCCTCGCTCCTGAACTTGTCAAAGAAGAATCGCGCCAGCAGCGGGATGTCCTCCTTGCGTTCGCGCAGGGCCGGAACCTGCACCTGCAACACATTCAGGCGATAATACAGGTCCTCGCGGAAACGCCCTGCTGCAACCGCCTGTTCAAGGTCCACATGGGTTGCAGCGATCACCCTGGCATCGACGCTGACGTTTTCCGTCCCCCCTACACGGGTGATGGTTTTCTCCTGCAGGAAGCGCAGCAGATTGACCTGGAAAGCGTGAGGCAGATCGCCAATTTCATCCAGGAAAATGGTGCCGCCATCAGCCGCCTCGATGCTGCCGATCTTGCGCTGGCTGGCACCGGTGAACGCCCCCTTCTCATAGCCAAAGAGCGTCGACTGAACGAGATTGGATGGCAGCGCACCGCAGTTGACCGCCACGAAGGGCCCCTTTGCCCGTAAGGACTGCTTGTGCAGGGCAAGCGCGGTCAGTTCCTTGCCGGTGCCACTTTCACCACGAATCAGCACGGCGGCATTGGTCGCGGCCACCTTGTGAATGGTTTTGAACAGAGCCTGCATAGCGGGACTGCTACCCACCATTTCCCTGCCCAGGGTCGCCTCCGCCACGGGCTGTTGTGCCCGGCGCGCCATCTCGGCCATGCCGTAGGCATGCCCCAGGGTATTGATCAGGCGGGAGCTGTCCAGCGGCAAGGTGTGATAGTCATGGAAATAGGCAGATAACAGGCCGCAAACGCTGGCATCCTCGAGGCTGTCGCGTGCAAGCAGGGCCACCCACTGCATAAGTGCATATCTATCCAGCAGCGCAGTAATCTCTGATACCTGCCTGGCATCCAGTGTCTTGCCAAACTGCAGCAGGCCCACCTGGCAGGCCTGCCTGTCCAGGAAATCGAATGCCTGCCTGAGATCGTTTGCCACGTAAAGATCCCATTCACCGATGCCGATGTCAGGCAAAACAGGAAATCCCGAGTCCCCGACCTGGAAAAACAGCGCACGCCGACGATCCGGCCGGTCACGAAAGGACGCCAGTGGCAATATATTGCTTTTTCTCACAGCGTAGCCTCCCCGCTACTTGTCCGGAACATCACACGGTCGCCCCTGTTATGCTCCAGGACAAAAGCCCATAGCTAACCTATGCCGGCCCTTTAGGCCGATTTATCATTATCTGGGCAACAGGCTGGTGATGGTACCAGTGGCCCCATCAATATATCGTTATATGCATTGGACGAGAGTGAAGGAACAGCTTTTTGTTCTTTCCGGCTTTTATACTGCACACAAGGTCCGAGCGAATCGGACAAAAGGGCTCATTGACAACAGACAGAAACCTGCTTCTCTTGCCCTTGCAAAACGGAAAGGCTGGCCGGAATGAAAAAGGGTGAAAGCCTTGGGATAGGCCTTTTCATTCTCAGCTGGCGTGGGAACTGATTGGGCGCTTGCGGATATGCAGCAGACGCTGCAACAGGGTGTTTCGGTCAGGATAGCGGCCCGACAGTTGCAGGCGATATGCCATCTCCAGCCAGCGCCTGAAATCCGGGCCGGGGGACAGCCCCATGCCTTTGATGTCATCACCGCGAATCCAGGGCTCCGGTTGTCCGTCCAGCAATCCCGCAGCTGACCAGATGGCCTGCGTCTGGTCGATCGCCTGGCAGGAAATGCCAGCGACATGGGTAAGCATCCGGACGAAATCGAGGAAAAGGCGGCGATCCGGCAGGCGCAGGGCCAGGCGCAGGTACGCCGTTTTGCCCGCCTGCCTCCCATGGAGTTCCTGAGGCGCGGCCTGCCAGCGCACCAGGGGCAGGATCGCCCCTTGCAGGCTCTGGGAAGGAAACCAGCGCTGCAGAAAGTGCCGCGCCCGTGTGACTGCAACTGCCTCGTGGCCGCTCGCCTGCCAGCGGCCCCGGACCTCATAACGCCCGCGGTCAGGCCGGCCCAGATCCTGCAGGAGCGCTGCCAGCATCAGGATCAGATCACGCGATCTGTTACCCTGGCGCAGGCCTGCCGCCGCATCCAGCACGCGCCCGCTGTGTGTCCAGGCATCCCCTGCAAGGCCCGGCCCATCCTGCCAGGGCACCCCCTGCAGCCCGCGAAAGCTCGGAAAGAGACCGATCGCTCCCGTTTCCACCAGCGCATCCCAGGTCCGCCCCGGCCAGCCTGACCGCAACAACCAGGCCACGAGCTCCTTTTGAATCCTTTCCCAGGGCAGATCATCCAGCGCTGGCGCCAGGGCGCGACAGGCGGCAGCGGTTTCAGGTGCAATGCGCATCCCAAGCTGCCCCGCCAGACGCGCCGCTCGCAGCACACGCAGGGGATCCTCAACAAAGGTTTCCGGGTCCGTCAGGCGTAGCACACCACGCGCCAGATCCTCTCGCCCGCCATGATAATCCAGCAGATCACCCTGGATCGGATCCCAGAGCATGGCATTGATGGTGAAGTCCCGGCGGCGGCAGGCCTTCTGCGTCGCCATGTCCGAGGCAAGCCGAAAGCCCGGTCCCTGTGGCAAAGCGAGCTCGATACCCTGCATCACAAAAACGCCGAAGTGCCCACCCACCTTTTTCACCGACCCGAACCGGGCGATCACCTCCGCCAGTTCCGCTTCCGTCAGGCCATACACCTCGAGGTCCCAGTCGTTTACGGGCTTTCTGAGCAACTGGTCGCGCACGGCGCCCCCTGCCACATAGGCACGGCCGCCGGCTGCCCGCACCGCTCTGGCCAGGGCAAGGACCTTTGCCGGCGCGCTTAACGCCGCAGAAACCATAGCAACAGGGAAATCAGGGCGCTGATGATCAGGCTTGTGGTGATGGGAAAGTAGAACACCATGCCCGGCCTTTCAATGCGAATGTCTCCCGGCAGTTGCCCCAGACCCAGACGTGACAGTAGCGGCCACAGCAGGCCCAGCGCGACGAGAATGATGCCAAGGCTAATCAGCCACTTTGCCATATCGCACCCCCTGGCTGTTTGCAGCGGTGGCCAGGCAGGACTCAGCCGGGCCTTTGTGTGTAAAGCGCCTCGATGGCAGCCGCGAAATGCTCCAGCAGCACCCGCCGCTTGACTTTCTGGGTGGGCGTCAACTCCCCGGCTTCCTGGGACAGCGGCCGCTCCAGGACATGAAAGTTCCTGACCTGTTCGTAAGCCGGCAGATCCTTCAGGCTCCACTGAATGGCCTGGCGGATTGCAGCACTGATCTGCTCGGCATCGGCCTCGGCGCCCAATTGCTCCAGCAGCCTTTCCTGATTGGGATGGATCAGGGCGACCAGGTAAGGCCTGCGATCGCCGAAGACCACGGCCTGATTGACCAGGGGATGGCTCATCAGGCGCGCCTCGATCTTCTGCGGGGCGACGTTCTCGCCCCCGGAATTCACGATCAGATCCTTTTTTCGATCCGTAATGAACAGATATCCCTGCTGATCCACCCGACCCACATCTCCGGTATGGAGCCAGCCCGACACCAGCGCTTCCCGGGTCGCCGCCTCATTGCGCCAGTATGCCGGCATGACCGAGGGTCCGCGCACCAGGATCTCGCCGTCTTCGGCAACTCGCAATTCCAGATTGGGCAGGACGCGTCCCACGCTGCCCGGGTGGATCTGACCGGGTGGATTGAGCGAGATCACCGGGCTCGCCTCCGTCAGCCCATACCCTTCCACGATTGGCAGTTTCAGGTCCAGGAAAAAGGCGCTGATCTCTTCCGGCAGGGGCGCCCCACCGGATACCAGAAAGCGGATGCGTCCCCCCATCTGCTTGCGTGCACGCCTGCCAATCAAGCCACTGAGCAGGCGCTGCCAGCGACTGTCGGGCTGGCCATGCTCCCGACCGTGCATACCCACATGCAGGCCCTTGCGCAGAATTCCGCCGGTCAGGCCCCGCCGATCACCGATATCGCGCATGATGCGGCCGTAGAGAACCTGGAACAGCCGCGGCACCGATACCAGTATGGTCGGCCTTGCCAGAGGCAGATCTTTCACGATGGTATCAGGCCTTTGCGCATAGGCGACTTCCACGCCCACCAGATATGCCCCGAAATGCCCCGTCGTCCGCTCGAAGGCGTGGGAAAGCGGCAGAAAGGATAGCACCCGGTCTTCCGGATAGAGCGGCACCAGGGCCAGGAAGCCTTCGACATTGGAGAGAATGTTGCCATGGGTCAACATGACGCCCTTGGGCCAGCCCGAGGTGCCTGAGGTATAGATCAGTGTGGCAAGCTGATCGCGCTGGATCCGGGAAAGCTGCCCTGCCAGCCTGTCCGCATCCGGGGCATGTACGCGCAGTGCGTCCCAGTTGGCTAGTCCCGCCTGCAGGGCCGCCTGCGGGTTCATGACATAGATCCTGTCCTTCTCCAGGCCGCAGCGCTCCGGCTCGCCGAGCATCCGCAGCTGCACATTGCCTTCCAGCAGGAGCAGGCTTGCACCACTGTCCTCCAGGATGAAGAGCGTCTCCTTGAGGCCATAGCTCGGATAAATCGGCACGGTCACGGCACCGATGCTGAGAATGGCGAAGTCCAGCATGGCCCACTCCGGCCCGTTTCCGGCCATCAGCGCCACCCGATCGCCTGCCCGGATCCCCAGCGCCAGGAGTCCGCCAGCATATTCCCGCACCAGCTGCGCCAGTTCGCCAGCGCTGATGGGTTCGAACCCGCCCGCGACCGGGCGCAGCGCAGCCGTGTGCTGCGGGGCACTGGACCAGCGTGCAAACAACGCCTCCGGCAGGCTGGAGGCCCGGGCCAGATTCATCGATGACTCCTGTCAGATCCGCAGGGACCGCTCGGCCGGCGTCAGGCTGCGCTGGAAGCTTTCGCGGGAAAACACACGCTCCATGTAACCCTGCAGGGGCCGTGCACTATCCGGCAACTCGATGCCAAGGCTCGGCAGGCGCCACAGCATGGGCGCCAGCGCACAGTCCACCAGGGAAAACTCCTCGCCCAGGAGGAAACGCTGCCCGCCAAAGATCACGGAAATCGCCGTCAGCTCGTCTCTCAATTTCTGGCGCGCGCGGTCGGACAGCGCTTCCTGGTCAAACAGTGGCCGGAACCAGTCCCTGTCCACCCGCAGCATCAGCAAGCGTGCCTTGGCCCGGGAGACCGGATCCACCGGCATCAGCGGCGGATGAGGAAATCGCTCATCCAGGTATTCATTGATGATATTGGACTCGTATAGAACCAGTTCCCGATCCACCAGGGTAGGTACCTGATTGTATGGATTGAGCTCGGCCAGATCCTCTGGCTTGCTCTTCAGGTTTACCTCGATGACCTGATGCTCCATGGCCTTTTCCTCCAGCACGATGCGCACCCGCTGTGCATAGGGACAGAGGCTGGCTGAGTACAGGGTCATCACAGGCTTCTTGCTGCTCGAAATAGCCATATCCGGTCCTTTCATTGGCACTGACTGGACATTGTAGCACCAAGGCACAAAAAAAAGGGGCGCCGGAACGCCCCTCAATCGTGGCCGGATCTACCCGGCTCTTGTTGACTCAACCCTTCAATGCACGTCCCGCCAGTATTCCTTCTTGAGAAGATAGGCAAGGATGGTGAAGATCAGCAGGAAGCCAAGCACCAAGGGTCCCATGGACATGCGCTTGAGCTCGGACGGATCACTGGTATAGGTCAGGAAGGCAGTCAGATCGCGCACCATGTCATCGAACTTGGCCTGCGACACCGTACCCGCCCGGATGACCTTGCCATCCTTGGTCTTTTCCCCGGAAAGCGAAGCCAGGACATTCGGCATGGCCACCATCGGGAAGACATGGTTGTTCCATCCGGTCGGACGGCTGTCATCGCGATAGAAGCTGCGCAGATAGGTATAGATCCAGTCCGCGCCCCGATACCGGGCCTCGAGAGTCAGATCGGGCGGCGCCTTGCCGAACCACACGGCCGCATCCTCAGGCGACATGGTAATGGTCATGTTGCCGTTGATCTTGGCCCCATCCGGCAACATGATCTGCTCCTTGACCACATTCTCGGGCATGCCAAGCTGGTTCTCGAGCATGTTGTAGCGCATGTACTTCAGGCTATGACAGCTGAAGCAGTACTCGGCAAAGATCTTGGCGCCATTCTGAATGCTTTCCCGGTCAAAGCTGATGTCGGCATGATCAAGCTTCACCTCTCCCTCGGACGCACCTGCCGCCAGCGGCAGGAATGCAGCGCCCAACAACAGCATCTTGATTGCTTTTTTCATTACATCACCCTTTCAGGAACCGGCTTGGTGCGCTCGATCTTGCTCACGAACGGCAGAGCCAGGAAGAAGAGGAAATACAGAACCGTAAACACGCGCGCCAGCATCGTATAGGTGGGAGTTACCGGATTCATGCCCAGATAGCCCAGAAAAACGAAGGTGATGGCAAAGACCACCAGCATCATGCGGAACACGGGACGATAGCGATGGGATTTCACAGGTGACCGGTCGAGCCAGGGCACCAGGAACAGGATGACTATGGCCAGCCCCATCACGATCACACCCAGGAGCTTGTCCGGAACGGCGCGCAGCATCGCATAGAAGGGGGTCAGATACCACAAGGGCTTGATTTCAGGCGGCGTCTGCACCGGATCGGCAGGAATGTAGTTGTCATGCTCCAGGAACAGACCACCCAGGGTCGGGGCATAGAAGATGATGGCCGCGAACACCAGCAGGAACACACCCACGCCGAAGATATCCTTCACCGTGTAGTAAGGATGGAAGGGAATGCCATCGATGGGGTGACCATCAGGTCCCTTGTTCTTCTTGATCTCGATGCCCAGCGGGTTATTGGAACCCACTTCGTGCAGTGCGATGAGATGCGCCACGATCAGACCAATGAGGATCAGGGGCACGGCCACGACGTGCAGCGCCAGGAAGCGGTTCACGGTCGGATCGGCCACCACCGGGCCACCGCGGATCCATTCGGCCAATGGTTCACCGATGGCGGGGATGGCGCCGAACAGCGAGATGATCACCTGGGCGCCCCACAGCGACATGTTGCCAAACGGCAGCACATAGCCCAGGAAGGCTTCGGCCATCAGCACGACGTAGACGATCATGCCGAAAATCCACACCAGCTCACGCGGCTTCTTGTAGGAGCCGTACATGAGCGCGCGGAACATGTGCAGGTAAACCACCACGAAAAACATGGAAGCGCCGGTGGAATGCAGGTAGCGCATCAGCCAGCCGTAGTCCACGTCGTACATGATGTACTGAATGGAATCGAAGGCCTTCGCGGCATCCGGCTTGTAGTTCATGGTCAGGAAGATACCCGACAGGATCTGGATCACCAGCACCAGCAGGGCCAGTGAACCAAAGAAGTACATGATGTTGAAATTCTTGGGCGCGTAATACTCGGTCAGGTGCGCTTTGATGCTGCTGGTGAGCGGGAAGCGCTCATCAATCCAGTTCATGAGACCCATTGTTTTTCCTCTCCTCAGGCCACGTCTTTGCCGATCAGCACTTTCTTGTCACCCTCGAAGAGCGCGTAAGGCGGGATCGTCATGTTCAGCGGGGCAGGCACATTCTTCAACACGCGACCGGCGAGGTCGTATTTCGAGCCGTGGCAGGGGCAGAAGTAGCCACCAGCCCAGCCCGGTTCGACCGAACCCTGCTCCGGCTTGTACAAGGGGACACAGCCAAGGTGCGTACAGATGCTCAGCATGACGAGGTACTCCGGCTTGCGGGAGCGCCATTCGTTCTTGGCATATTCGGGCTGTTCGGATTGGTCGGAGTTCGGATCTACGAGGGTGTTGGTGACTTTCTTGAGACTGGCCAGCATGGCCGGGGTACGATTGACGATGGCTACCGGCTTCCCTTGCCACAGCACCATGACCTGCATGCCGGGCTCCACCTTGCTCAAATCCACCTCAGTGGTTGAAGCCGCCTTGACGGCCTCACTGGGCATCATGTTCTTGATAAACGGCACGGCCACAAACCCGGCTCCAACAGCGCCTACCGCTGTCGTGGCCGCGGTAAGAAAGCGCCGCCTACCCTTATCAACGCCTTGCTCACTCATACACGCTCCTAATACGAGGATATGCTGAAAACAGAATCCGGAAGTTCCGGAAACGACTTCGCCGGGCCGTCAGCCACAAGACTCGGATAGATACCGGCCTGCAAGCATGGGCCCTTTTTAGAATCGCGTAAGGATGCGCGAAATTCCTTGGTAGCGCAATTAGCTAATAATTTATTAGTTCATTAGGTAATTTAATCACTATTTCAGAATTTGCCGATTCACAAAGATCGACCACTGATGGACAATCCCTGAACGAGGACCTAATCTGAACTGAATCCGAAATGATAAACAAGGGAGTTTCATGCGTTCACGCCTGACCTCGCTGTTCCTGACAGCCGGCATCATGGGTCTGGCCGGGGCGATACTGATCTATTTGATCAAGCCTGACATGCTGGGCGAGCTCGGCGAGCTCCTGCCGCGCGAAAGGGTCGTCTTCGAGGTGGCGGCCAGCGCCGACAGGCAGCGCTCGAGCAGCCAGTCCCTGCTCAGCTTCGCGCAGGCCGTACAGCTCGCCGCACCGGCAGTGGTCAACATTGCCTCGACCAAGGTCGTGGCGGTGGATGCCCATCCATTTCTGCGGGATCCACAATTGCGCCGCCATTTCGGGGATCAGGTCCCCTCCATACCGCGCCAGCTGCTGGAAAGGAGTCTTGGCTCCGGCGTGCTGGTCAGCGCGGATGGCTACATCCTGACCAATCATCACGTGGTATCGGCAGCGCAGGAAATCGAGGTCGGCCTGCATGATGGCCGCACCGCCATGGGAAAGCTGGTCGGCAGTGACCCGGAGAGTGATATCGCCGTATTGAAGGTGGACTTGGAACAACTGCCTCACATCGTGCTCGGCCATTCACGCGATGTAAAGGTCGGCGATCTCGTGCTCGCGATCGGCAACCCGTTTTCCGTGGGCCAGACCGTCACGATGGGCATCGTCAGCGCGTTGGGGCGCTCGAAGCTGGGCATCAATGCCTTCGAGGACTTCATTCAGACTGATGCGGCGATCAATCCCGGCAATTCGGGTGGCGCCTTGGTCGATACGCACGGCAACCTCGTCGGCATCAATACCGCCATTTTCAGCCGGCAGGGCGGTGGCTCGCTGGGGATCGGCTTCGCCATTCCCGTTGATCTTGCTGCCCGGGTCTCGAAGCAATTGATAGAACACGGGCACGTGATCCGCGGCTGGCTGGGCATCGGCGCCCAGGATCTGGATGCGGCCCTGAGCGAATCCTTCGGCCTGAGCAGCACCGAGGGGGCGCTGGTCACGGCGGTGCTGCCTGACAGCCCCGCCGCCCAGGCCGGCCTCCAGCCAGGGGATATCATCACTGCCATCAATGGCGTGAAGCTCCACAATGCCAAGGATCTGCTGAACCAGGTGGCCGACTTCAAACCCGGCACGAGGATCAGCCTCAGCTTCCTGCATCAGGGGGCCCGGATCCAGAAGAGGGTTCGCGTCGGCTTGCGCCCGCCACCATCGCCTGTGTCCCCTGTCCCGGGCATCCCCCTCCCCCCCGGCACCGAGTGAGGAAGCTGTTGCCGGCCTGCGGGCCGCTATTTTTCGGATTTATCCGGAGAAGAGCGGCTTTCTGCATCCAGGCCGGCAATCTGCCGTTCCGCCTCATCCAGTTCCCGATCCGGGTCCACAGCGCCCTCGCCATCAGACGCTTCAGCGGCGGTATCCAGGCTCTCGGATTCGGCCTCTGCTGGCGCGGCCTTGACAGAGCCCGCGAACAGCAGGCCCAGCTCAAACAGGAGGTACATCGGCACGGCCAGCATGAACTGGGAGAGCACGTCCGGCGGCGTCACCACCGCGGCGACAATGAAGCATCCCAGCAGGACATAGCGCCGACTGCGCTTGAGCGTGTCCACCTTCACCACCCCGAGCCGGGCCAGCACGACCGTCACCACGGGTATCTGGAATGCTGCACCAAAAGCCAGCAGAAAGGTGATCGCCAGGCTCAGGTACTCCCGGACCGCGGGCAGGGCAGTGATCTCCTCGCCGGAGAAACTGACGAAAAAGTGAAAGGCCGCTGGAAACACCAGATAGTAGGCAAAGGCAGCGCCCGCCACGAACAGGGCGACAGAGGCGAAGAGGGTCGGGAACAGGAGCTTTCGCTCATGCTGATACAGGCCAGGCGCGACAAAGGCCCAGAACTGATAAAGAACGACCGGTAGGGCGAAAAAGAAGCCTGCCAGAAAGGACAGCTTGACGTAGGTCAGAAAGACTTCGGGCAGGCTGGTGAAGATCAGATGGCTGTCGGGCGGCAATACCGCCACCAGAGGAGCAGCCAGGAAGGCATAGATCTCCCGCGAAAAAGGATAGGCCACGGCAAAGCCGGCCAGCAGCGCCAGCACAGCCCAGGTCAGCCTGCGGCGAAGCTCAAGCAGATGTCCAAGGAAGGTATTTTCTGCTGATGAGCTGCCAGCTGTCTTCATGCGTGTTAAGGGTGACCTTGGGAAGTTTGGGAGACAGGATCAGTGTATCCGGTCGGGAGCAGGCTTCGTCGTCGGTTGCCGCACTGCAGCGGGCCGCTCTGCTTCCAGGTCATCGGCACCGGTGGAGGCATCCTGCACCGGCCCATCTTCCGGTGCCTGAGCCTTGCCGGCAGGATCATGTTCCGGCTTTTTCTCCGGCGGAATGGCGTCCATCTCCATGATGGCCCGGTTATGCTTGATGATGTCGTCCATCATGACCTGCTGATCGACTTCCGCCCTGACGTCGGCAAAGATCCGCCGGGCCGCGCCAACCCACTTGCCGACGGTGCGGGCCAGTTCCGGCAACTTATCCGGCCCGACCACGATCAGGGCGATGATGCCGATCACCATCATTTCGCTGAAACCGATATTGAACATGGCCGCTCTCCGGCTTCGCTGCCTAGCGCTTCACGGCATCCTCGCGCTTGACCTCGGCATTGATGGTCTGGCTACCATCGCCCAGGCCCGGCCGGTTGCCCGTGCCCTCTTCCTCTTCACGAACCGCACTGCGGAAGTTCTTGATGGCCGAGCCGAGATCCGAACCAATGTTCTTGATCTTGCCCGCGCCAAAAATCACCAGTGCAATCAGAAGCACCACTACCAGATGCCAAACACTAAACGCGCCCATGGAAACTCCTTTGGTGCAACAGATCAGGGATCTCTCGAAAAAACATTGAATCATTGGTTAGACTGATCAGTCGGCACTCCGTTCCGTCCGGGAGGCCTTTTCTGCCAGCCCTGACATGCCTTCGCGGCGTGCCAGCTCCTGCAGTACAGCATCAATATGCAAGTCCTGTTCCACCAGCATGACCAGGAGATGAAACAGCAGATCCGCACTCTCGTAGACCAGGGCGCCGGGATCGCCGTTCTTGGCGGCAATGATGGTTTCGGCCGCCTCTTCCCCGACCTTTTTCAGGATCTTGTCACGCCCATCATGCATCAGCCGCGCCACATAGGACTGTCCCGGATCGGCCAGTCTGCGCGCCGAAAGGGTCTCGCACAGCGACTGCAGGATCATCGCCGGCGGGGGTGAGGCATCCTGCCAGGAACCAGGCGCCTGCTGGCGGCGGAAAAAGCAGGTGTCCGCACCCGTGTGACAGGCAGGCCCCGTCTGTTCCACCCGCAGCAACAGGGTATCGCCATCGCAGTCGAGGCGCACATCCACCAGCCGCTGCAGGTGCCCGGAAGTCTCGCCCTTGCGCCACAACTGGCCACGGGAACGCGAATAATAGGTAGCATAGCCGTCCCGCAGGGTGGCCGCCAGTGATTCCCGGTTCATGTAGGCGAGCATCAACACCTCGCCGGTGCGCGCTTCCTGGGCAATGGCCGGCGCCAGACCCGCAGCATCCCACTTGATGCTGTCGAGCAGCGAGCAGCTTGCGTCCTTGACAGTTTCCACGCTCAGCCCCCTGTTGCCATCATGACAGGCGAACTTCGACGTTGTTGGAGGCAAGATACAGCTTTGCCTGGCGGACGGTGTACTCGCCGAAGTGGAAGATGCTGGCCGCCAGCACGGCATCGGCCTGCCCCGCCTTCACGCCATCGAGCAGATGCTCGAGATTGCCGACCCCACCACTGGCAATCACCGGCACGGGCACTGCCTCGGATACCGCCCGGGTCAGTGCCAGATCGAAGCCCTCCCTGGTGCCATCGCAATCCATGCTGGTCAGCAGGATCTCGCCGGCACCATATTCCGCCATCCGCCGCGCCCAGTCGACGGCGTCGATGCCAGTGGCACGCCGGCCACCATGGGTGAACACCTCCCAGTGATCATCCACGCGTTTGGCGTCCACGGCCACCACGATGCAGGAATTGCCGAAACGCTGGCTGGCCTGCCGAACCAGTTCGGGATCCTGCACCGCCGCGGTATTGATCGCCACCTTGTCCGCACCGGCATGGAGCAGCCGACGCACGTCCTCGACACTGCGCACCCCGCCGCCGACGGTCAGAGGAATGAATACCTGGCTGGCCACGGCCGACACGGTATCGAGCAGGGTATCGCGGCCCTCATGGCTGGCCGAGATGTCCAGAAACACCAGTTCGTCGGCGCCCTGTTCGTCATAGCGCCGCGCAATCTCGACCGGATCTCCGGCGTCCTTGAGGCCCTCGAATTTCACACCCTTGACGACGCGGCCGGCGTCGATGTCGAGACAAGGGATGATGCGTTTCGCCAGCATGGTATCGTCCTGGTTCAGGCTTCGGCCAAGGCGCGCGCCTCGGTGAAGTCGAGCGAGCCTTCGTAGATCGCGCGCCCCGTGATGGCGCCCGCGACGCCTTCCGACTCCACGGCCTTGAGCGCTTCGATGTCCTTGATGCTCGAAATGCCGCCGGAGGCGATGATCGGGATGGAGACCGAGCGCGCCAGACGCACGGTCGCCTCGATATTGGGTCCGCTCATCATGCCATCGCGGCTGATATCCGTGTAGATGAGCGCCTCGACGCCGTAATCCTCGAACTTGCGGGCCAGATCGATGACATCGTGCCGGGACAGCTTGGACCAGCCCTCGGTGGCCACCTTGCCGTCCTGGGCATCGAGCCCGACGATGATGTGCCCCGGAAACTCGACGCAGACGTCCGAGACGAAGCCCGGGTTGCGCACCGCCTGGGTGCCGATGATGACGTAGCGCACGCCCGCCCCCAGATAAGCCTCGATGGTCTCCTCGTCGCGAATGCCACCACCGACCTGCACATCCACCTCCGGAAAGGCGGCAGTGATGGCGCGGATCGCCTTGGCATTGACCGGCGTGCCGGCGAAGGCGCCATTGAGATCCACCAGATGCAAACGCTTCGTTCCCGCTTCCACCCAGCGACCTGCCATGGCGACAGGATCATCCGAGAACACGGTATCGTCTTCCATGCGCCCCTGCCGGAGCCGCACGCACTGGCCGTCTTTCAGGTCGATGGCTGGAATCAGCAACATACACGCCTCACTCGCTCTTCACGGTTCGAAAACAGGCAACCCCAAGGGCAGATCATCACAGGCCGCATGACCCACCAGAAGTTTCGCCATTCCAGTTCAGAAAGTTGCCCAGCAGGGTAAGCCCGGCGCGCTGGCTCTTTTCCGGATGGAACTGCACGGCGAAGATATTTTCATGGGCGACAACCGACGCGAAGGGGAATGCATAGGGCGTGAACGCCGCGAGCAGCTCGGGGTCTGCCGGTTCCACATAATAGGAATGCACGAAATAGAAGCGGGCATCCTGCGGGATGTTTGACCACAAGGGGTGCGGCGCCAGTTGATGCACCTCGTTCCAGCCCATGTGCGGGACCTTGAGCGCCCGCCCCTGCGAATCAACCAGGACCTCCTTGGGAAAGGCGAGCACCCGCCCCGGCAAGAGCCCGAGCCCCTGATGCAGGCCATGTTCCTCGCTGGATTCCATGAGCACCTGCATGCCAAGGCAAATCCCGAGAAAGGGCTTGCTGCGCGCGGCCTGCAACAATGCGTCGCGCAATCCGCGCTCCTCCAGGGCCAGCAGGCAGTCACCAAAGGCGCCGACGCCCGGAAAAATTACCCGGTCGGCGCGCGCGAGATCAGCGGGGTCACTGGTCACCAGCGGTCGGCCGCCGAGATGCTCGATGGCCTTGGCGACAGATCGGAGATTGCCCATGCCATAGTCGACGATGGCGCTTACCGGGGTGCGTTCACTCACAGGCAGCCCTTGGTCGAAGGAATGGCATCGGCGGCCCGGGGATCGCGTTCGAGCGCCATGCGCAGCGCGCGGCCCAAGGCCTTGAATACGGTTTCGATGATGTGGTGGGCGTTGCGGCCGCGCAGACAATCGATATGCAGGGTCATCTGGGCGTGATTGACCAGCCCCTGGAAGAATTCATAGAAGAGATCCACGTCAAAGCCGCCCACCTGGGCGCGCGGGAACTCGACATGGTATTCCAGCCCGGGCCGCCCGGAGAAATCCACCACTACCCGGCTCAGGGCTTCATCCAGCGGCACATAGGCGTGACCGTAGCGCAGGATGCCGGCCTTGTCTCCCAGCGCATCCCGCAAGGCCAGACCCAGGCTGATGCCGATGTCCTCGACGGTGTGATGGGCATCGATGTGCAGGTCGCCTTCGGCCTCGACTTCCAGATCAATCAGACCATGCCGGGCAATCTGGTGCAGCATGTGATCCAGAAAGGGCAGGCCGGTATTCAGCTTGGCCTTGCCGCTGCCATCCAGGTTGATCGCCACCCGGATCCGGGTTTCCAGAGTATCGCGCTGACGCTCCGCGATGCGGGGGTTCATAGTATCCTCTCCAGAGCTTGCAGAAAGCTGGCATTTTCTTGCGGTGTGCCGACCGTCACGCGCAGGCAATCCTCCAGACCCGGCGTGCCGTGCAGATTCTTGATCAGGATGCCCTGCTCCAGCAGCCCCTGAAAGATCCGGCCACCCTGTCCCGCAGGCACCCGGAACAGGAGAAAGTTGGCATCACTGGGATGGACGCTGATACCAGACAGCCTCCCCAGAGCTGCGAACAGCCGCTGCCGCGACTCACAGATCTCGCGGGCCTGGCTTTCCAGCTCCGCGGGCTGCTCCAGCACCACGCGCGCGGCGATCTGGGTCAATACATTGATATTATACGGCAAACGCAATTTGTCGAGTTCCTGGATCCAGGCCCGCGGCCCCAGCAGATAGCCCAGACGCAGACCGGCCAGGCCCTGCTTGGACAGCGTGCGCATCAACAGAAGATTATCGTACTGTCCGAGCCATCCTGCAAAGCTCCGGGCGCTGAAGGGACTGTAGGCCTCATCCACCACCACCAGCCCCGGCGCGGCCCCGATGATGTCGCGCATCGCCTGCTCATCGAACAGGTTGCCGGTGGGGTTGTTGGGATAGGCAAGATAGACCAGTGCGGGCTGATGGCGGGCAATGGCCTCAAGCATGGCTGATTTATCCAGGCTGAAGTCCGGCCCGAGCGGCACCCCGACAAAGCGCATGCCCAGCGCTTCGGCCAGCACCTTGTACATGACGAAACCCGGCGTGGGCGCCAGCACCACCCGGTCCTCCCCGGCCAGGGCAATGGCCAGGAGCTGAATCAGCTCATCCGAGCCATTGCCAAAGATCAGGTCCAGGCCGTCCGCCAGGCCGAGCTGGGCAATCAGCAGCTCGCGCAACTCGCGGGCCTGTGGGTCCGGGTAGCGATTGAGCGGCGCATCGCGCAGGGCATCGAGCAGGCGCTCGCGCAGGCTGTCCGGCAGGGCATACGGATTTTCCATGGCATCCAGCTTGATCAGCCCCCGGCTATCCGGCACATGGTAGGACTGGCTCTGGAGCAGTTGCGGCCGCAGCCAGCGTCGCAGGCGTGACTCAGCGTCCATCCGCGTCCCGCACCCGGTAGGCCGCCGAGCGGGCGTGGGCCGTCAGCCCCTCGCCTTCGGCCAGCCGACGCGCCAGCCGCCCCAGCTCATCAGCACCTTGCGGACTGGCAAAGATGATACTGCTGCGCTTTTGAAAATCATAGACGCCCAGGGGCGAGGAAAAGCGCGCGCTGCCCGCGGTGGGCAGGACGTGATTAGGGCCCGCGACATAGTCGCCGATGGCTTCGGCCGTATAACGGCCCATGAAGATGGCCCCGGCATTGTGCAGCTTTGGCAGCAGGGCATCGGGATCCTCGACGGACAGCTCCAGATGCTCCGGGGCAATGCGGTCAGCAATTGCGCAGGCTTCCTGCGCATCCCGCACCCGGACCAGCGCGCCGCGCTGTTCCCAGGCCTTGCGGGCGATGCTTTCGCGCTCCAGGGTCGGCAGCAGTTTCTCGACAGCGGCCGCCACCCGGTCAAGGCAGCTTGCATCCCAACTGATGAGAATGCTCTGGGCGTCTTCATCATGTTCGGCCTGGCTCAGGAGATCCATGGCGAGCCAGTCGGGATCGGTCTGGCCGTCGGAGATGACCAGGATCTCGCTGGGACCGGCAATCATGTCGATGCCCACCCGACCGAACACCATGCGCTTGGCGGTGGCGACATAGATATTGCCCGGCCCCACGATCTTGTCCACGGCAGGTATGCTTTCGGTGCCATAGGCCAGGGCCGCCACGGCCTGGGCGCCGCCGATGGTGAAGACCCGGTCCACGCCGGCCAGGGCGGCCGCGGCGAGCACCAGCGGATTGAGCTGGCCACCCGGCGCGGGCACGACCATGATGATCTCGTTCACGCCGGCCACCCGGGCCGGAATGGCGTTCATCAGCACGCTGGAGGGATAGGCTGCCTTGCCGCCCGGCACATAGATGCCGACCCGGTTCAGGGGCGTGACGCGCTGCCCAAGGCGGGTGCCATTGGCCTCGGTATACTCCCAGCTCTGGGCCACCTGCTTTTCGTGATAGACGCGGATGCGCCGCGCCGCCTGCTCAAGCGCGTCCCGGTCCGCGGCCGGCAAGCCTTCCAGCGCCTCCTGCAACTTCCCGGCAGGCAGGCTCAGCTCGGCCAGGGCACCGGCATCCAGATGATCGAACTGACGGGTATACTCCAGCACGGCAGCATCGCCTCGCAGCCGCACGGCTTCCAGTATGGCGCGCACGCGCTGTTCCACAGTGACGTCCATGCTCTCTTCCCAGCCGGTGAGCCGGTTCAGGGCCTTGTCGAAGTCGTCCTGGAGCGTATCAAGCCGGATCATACCTCACCTTCTTTTCCAGATGCTGAATCAGGGCGTGAATGCTGCGGTGCTTGAGCTTCATCGCGGCCTTGTTGACCACCAGGCGCGAGCTGATGTCGGTGATGTGCTCCACTTCCACCAGGCCATTTTCCCGCAGGGTGACGCCGGTGGACACCAGATCCACGATGCGATCCGACAGGCCCACCAGCGGCGCGAGCTCCATCGAGCCATAGAGCTTGATGATCTCGGTCTGGATGCCCTTGCGGGCAAAGTGCGTGCGGGTGATGTGCGGATACTTGGTGGCAATGCGCACCCGCTCCCAGACCGCCGGATCATCCTGGGCGGCCAGACCCGCCGGCTCCGCCACCACCATGCGGCAGCGGCCGATGCCGAGATCCAGCGGCTCATAGAGATCCACCGTGTGCTGCTCCAGCAGGACATCGCGCCCGGCGATGCCCAGGTCCGCAGCCCCGTATTCGACATAGGTCGGCACGTCGGTAGCGCGAATGATCACCAGCCGGACTTCAGGCCGGTTGGTGTCCAGGATGAGCTTGCGGGACTGCTCCGGATCATCCAGCGGATGAATATCGGCCGCCGCCAGCAAGGGCAGCGCCTCCTTGAATATCCGCCCCTTTGAGAGGGCAATGGTGATGGGATCTTTCATGCACGCCTTTCGCTGGAGGATACCCGGCGGATCACGGCACCAAGCGCGCCAAGTTTTTCTTCCAGCAGCTCGTAACCACGGTCCAGGTGATAGATGCGATCGATGAGGGTTTCGCCTTCGGCCACCAGCCCGGCCAGCACCAGGCAGGCAGATGCGCGCAAATCGGTGGCCATCACCGGCGCGCCAACCAGCCGCTCCACGCCACGTACCATGGCCGTGTGGCCATCCACGGTGATGTCAGCACCCAGGCGCTTGAGCTCCTGCACGTGCATGAAGCGATTCTCGAAAATGGTTTCGGAAATGACGCCACTCCCCTCCGCTACCGAGTTCAGGGTCAGAAATTGCGCCTGCATGTCGGTGGGAAAGGCCGGATAGGGCGCGGTGCGCAGACTGACGGCCTGAGGACGCCGGCCCATGCGCAGCCGGATCCAGTCCTCGCCCTCGTCAATTTCCGCCCCGGCTTCGCGTAGCTTCTCCAGCACGGCGTCCAGCAGACGCGGGTTGACGCGGCGCAGGGTGATATCGCCCTGGGTGATGGCGCCTGCGACCAGATAGGTACCCGCCTCGATGCGATCCGGCAGAACATCGTGTACCGCGCCATGCAGGGATTCGACGCCCTCGATGCGGATCTCGGTGGTACCGGCACCGCTGATGCGGGCGCCCATCTTGTTGAGGCAGTCGGCGAGATCCACGACCTCCGGCTCCCGCGCGGCATTCTCGATGATGGTCACGCCATCGGCCAGGGTGGCGGCCATCATCAGGTTCTCCGTGCCGGTCACCGACACGATATCCATGAAGATCCGGGCGCCCTTGAGCCGGGCGGCGCGGGCCTTGATGTAACCGCCTTCTACCAGGATCTCGGCCCCCATGGCCTCCAGGCCCTTGATGTGCAGGTCCACCGGACGCCCGCCAATGGCGCAGCCACCGGGCAGACTGACTTCCGCCTCGCCAAAGCGCGCCAGCAGGGGCCCGAGCACGAGAATGGATGCACGCATGGTCTTGACGAGCTCATAAGGCGCGCAGACCGAATGCACGCTGCGGGCATCCACCTCGATCCCGAGCTTCTCGTCGACCATCAGCCGCGCGCCAAGCGTGCCGAGCAGTTCCAGGGTGGTCGTGACATCGCGCAGATGCGGGACATTGCGGATCTGCACCGGTTCCTGCGCAAGCAGGGTCGAAGCCAGAATGGGAAGGGCGGCGTTCTTGGCGCCGGAAACGCGCAGCTCACCCTTGAGGGGGCCACTGGGCCTGACCAACAATTTATCCATCGGAAAATCTCTGCCTGCGAGAGGGGAAAACCCTCTCGCGGAAATACTCGGGTGGGCGAATCAGGCCTTGGTGCTGTCCACCAGCTTCTGCAGCTCGCCCTGACGGAACAGGTCCGTCATGATGTCGCTGCCGCCGACGAACTCCCCATTGATGTACAACTGGGGCACGGTCGGCCAGTTCGAGAACTGCTTGACCCCATCGCGGATCTGGGGATTCGAGAGCACGTCCACGGTTTCGAACTCGGCGCCGCATTGCTGCAGCAACTGGACAGCCTTGGCGCTGAAGCCGCACTGAGGCATGCGCGGGTTGCCCTTCATATAAAGCACGATCTTGTTGTTCTGGACTTGGTCGCGGATGAGATCCTGCACGTTTTCCATGATGACACTCCTCGTCGATTCAGTCTGGACCAGCCAATACCGGCCGGAGGCCCGGCCTTACTTCTGCATGGCGGCCCATTGGGTGGGGGTCAGGGTGCGCATCGAGAGCGCATGGATGTCGGCGCGCATCCTGTCTCCCAAGGCGCTGTATACCAATTGATGCTGCTTGATCATGCTCAGGCCTTCGAAGGCCTCGCTGACGATGATGGCTTCGAAGTGCTGCCCATCACCGACCACCTGCACGCGCGCGCCGGGCATGCCTTCCTCGATCAGTTGCTTGATGGTTTCTGGTTGCATAGCTCACCTTTCCACTTATGAAGGGGGCCTGTCAAACGGCTCCTTATACTCTGCTTCCCGAATGTCCGCAACAGCACGCCTCAGTGGCGCAGCTTGTAACCCCGTTGCAGCAGGTAAAGCGCCACAGCCGACAAAGCAACAAAAAAGGCCAGCATGACCATGAGGCTGCGCAGCACCGGGGCATCGCTGTGCCCGAAAAAGCCATAGCGGAAACCATCTATCATATAGAAAAAAGGATTGAAGTGGGACAGCAACTGCCAAAAGGCAGGCAGCGAGTGGATGGAATAGAACACCCCGGACAGAAAGGTGAGCGGCATGATCACGAAGTTCTGGAAGGCTGCGATCTGATCGAACTTATCCGCCCAGATGCCGCCGATGATCCCCATCGCCCCGAGACTGCCCGCCCCGAGCACGGCAAACAACAGCAGCATGGGCCAGTGCGCCACAGGCAACTGCACATAGAAGACCGCCAGCAGATAGATCACCAGCCCGACCACCACCCCGCGCACGATGCTCGCCGCTGCCATGGCGGCGAAGAACTCCGCCGCGCCGATCGGCGACAGCAGCACGAAGATGATGTTGCCGGTCACCTTCGACTGGATCAGGCTCGATGAGCTGTTGGCGAAGGCATTCTGCAGGATGGACATCATCATCAGGCCCGGCAGGATGAAGGCCGTATAGCTCACACCGGGAAAGATGGGCGCACGGTCGGCCATGACATGCCCAAACACCAGCAGGTACAGCAAGGCGGTCACCAGAGGCGCCAGCACGGTCTGAAACGCCACCTTGGAAAAGCGCAGCACCTCCTTGCGAAACAGGCCATAAAAGGCGCGCCAGTTGAAGCGGGCCGGCCTGGCTGTCTGGAACTTATCCGGACCACTCATGCGCGCGACTCCATCAGGGCCACAAAGACATCCTCCAGGTCAGGCTCCTGGATGCGCAGATCCAGAATCTCGACGCCGACCGACTGCAGAGCCTGCAGAATCTCATGGATCCCCAACGCGTTCGCATCATACTGAAAGACGTAATGCTGGCCTTCGCCACTGCGCAGCAGCCCCTGCAGGAGATGCGGCAGGATGGTGACGGGACGGGCAAACGCCACCCGCAGGGTCTTGACGGTATTTCTCGCCAGAAGCTCCGCCTTGTGGTCGCAGGCAACCACCTGGCCAGCCCGCAGGATGGCAATGCGGTTGCAGAGCGCCTCGGCCTCTTCCAGATAGTGCGTGGTCAGCACGATGGTATGTCCCTGTTCGTTGAGACGGCGCACGAAACGCCAGAGGCTCTGGCGCAGCTCGACATCGACGCCCGCGGTCGGCTCATCGAGGATCACCACCTGCGGCCGGTGCACCAGGGCCTGGGCGATCAGCACCCGGCGCTTCATGCCACCGGAGAGCGCACGCATATTGGTGGATGCCTTGTCAGCCAGATCCAGCTCGCTCAAAAGCTCGTCGATCCAGTCGTCGTTGCGCCCGAGCCCGAAGTAGCCCGACTGCAGGCGCAGGATCTCGCGCACATTGAAAAACGGGTCATAGACGATCTCCTGGGGCACGACGCCCAGGAGCCGTCGCGTGATGCGATAGTCCTTGCCGACATCATGCCCGAGCACCCTGGCCGTACCGCCATCGCGCCTGACCAGTCCCGCAAGCGTATTGATGAGCGTGGACTTCCCCGCGCCATTGGGACCCAAAAGGCCGAAGAATTCGCCCTGCTCGATGCGCAGATCAACACCGCGCAAGGCCTCGAAGCTGCCGTAGCGCTTTGTGAGCGCGGAAACCTCAATGGCCGCGGTCATGACGGCGCCTGGAAGCAAGCAATTCAGACAAGGGAAAAGACATGCTGCAGATGATACAGATCGAGGAGCTCCCTGAGATGGGCCGGCAGGCCGATGATGCGCGGCACGGGCAACCCGGCGGCTCGCGCCCTGCCGGCGATATCCAGCAACAGGGCGATCGCACCGGAATCGGCTCGCGTCAGGCCGGCAAGATCTATCTCGACCAGCTCCCGACCCTGCAGGGCCTGGCCCAAACTGCGATAGGCCTCATCCAGCGCGGCAATGGTCAGTTCACCACGGAGCGACAGGACACTGGCTGCCGTATCGCCCTGCAGCCGAAATTCAAACAGTGCGCTCATTGCGCCTGCTGGGCGCGCTGCTCCAGCCGATTGAGCAGTGCATCAACCCCCTGCTGGCTGGCAATGCGTCCGAAGGAGGCCCGATAGTTGGTGACCAGACTGACGGCATCGATGGTCACGTCGAAGACCTTCCACTCCGAGCCATTCCAGTACAGGCGATAGACGATCGGAATGTCGGACTGGCCGCCCGTCTGCTTCACCACCATCCGCACCAGCGCGTCACCGCTGCCACTGTCATGGCTGGTTCCGGTCACGAGAATGCGCTGATCGCGATAGCTGGCCAGCGAGTTGGAGTAGGTCCGCACCAGCAGGTCCCGAAACAACTGGACGAAGCGCTGCTGCTGGGCAGGTGACATGGTGCGCCAGTGGCGCGCCATTACCCACTGAGACATGCGGGTGAAATCGAAATGCGGCAGCACGATCTCATCGACGAGCTTGAGCAACTCCGCCTTTTTCTCGGGCGAGCTGAAATCCTTGCCCTTGAGGGCGGCAACGACCTGGTCAGAGGTATGCTTGACCATGACGGCCGGATCCGGGCGTTGGGCAGCCTGGGCCAGCGAACTGAGCGACAGGGCGAAGATCAGCACCCAGAGACGGCGAAAAGCGGTGAGCATATGCATATTGTTCTCCAGAGTGAACGGACCCGTGTTCGACGGACAGGGTCATTAACCATGCCCCGACCGATCCGTTGACCGGCCGGGGCCATCGTCAGGGATACTGGGTCAGGGATACTGACCGGTGACCAGATCCAGCCTGGCAGCGGCCATGTTGTAATCGTTCACCGCACGCAAGTAATCCGCCCGGTTCAGGGCATAGGTCTGCAGGGCGCGCATGACCTTTTCACCCTCGCCGACCCCCGCCTCAAAATCCGCGTAACTGGCGATCATCCAGCGACGCGCGGCGTCACTGCCCTTGTTCAGAGCGCCAACCGTTTCCCCGAGCGCCTTGAAATTGTTATAAGCCTCGGCAACCTCAAAGGGTATTCCCTGCTGGGCGAAGCTCGATTTTTCTTCCAGGGCATTGAGCTCGGCCTGGGCATTGGCAACCTGCGCGGAATTCACGGCCCCCTGCCAGTTCCAGCGGACACCCAGCACCGGCGTGGCGCCATACTGGTGAAAGGGATCATACAGGAAGGGGTTTTTCAGGTCCTCCCGCTGGCTGGCGTAGCTGACGACACCCACCACCCCGGCATAGACATCCGGATAGGCCTCGGAACGCTTCGCCGCCACCAGCGAACGCCGGGCACGCAGACCGGCCTCCAGCTGGGCCGACTCGGGCCGCGACTGCAAGGCAAGCTGCTGCAACTGCGCCAGGCCCTTGCTGTCGGCCAGGGTAACCGACACCGGCGCGATATGAGCATCGGCGATCTCCAGGGGTTCGGTACCCGGCAAGCCCGTCAGCAGGTGCAGCCCCTGGGCAGCCGTCGCTTCCACGGCCCGGGCCTGCAGGATGAACTTGCGCAACTGCGCTTCACCGGCCTGAAGCTGGAACAGATCCGCCTGGGTGGCATCCGCATCACCGGAAGCCAGCCATTGCTTGACCATGTCCTGCGCGCCCAGCACCCGCTTTTCCACATCCTCGAGCATCAGGCGCACGTCCCGCGCAGTCAGATAGCCAAAATAGGCGCGTTTCACTTCCAGCATGGTCTGACCACGGCGCAGGCGCAGATCGCCTCGCTTGACATCCGCCTGCCCCTGGGCGGCGCGCGCGTAGTTGTCGATCTTGCCGAAGGTATAGAGGGGCTTGATGATCTGGAACTGCAGCATCTCCCAGTCGGACAGCCCGTCCACATCATAGGCATCACGGCGCAGATTGTTGCTGCCGGGTTCGAAGATGTTGCCATCCTTGGCCGTGGTCATACCGATGAAGGCGTTGGCGCTGATCATCAGGCCACGATGCCCCAGCGCCTCATCGATGATGGCACGCGCGGCATCCACCAGCTTCTCGCGTTCGGCAATGCGGGGATCGTGCTCCAGGGCACGCTGCACGGCTTCATCCAGGGTCAGCGGGGCACTGCTGGCAGTACCGGACCACAGTAGACCAAGCAGACAGAAATTCAATACGCGCTTTTTCAAAACTCACCTCCTGCCGATGAATCAGCCTTCGGGCTCTCTGCGGCCTTGTTATACAGGAACTGGCCGATGATCTCTTCGAGGGAAATGGCCGACTGCGTGATCGAAATCTGTCCCTGGGGCTTCATCATATCCGGAGCGCCGCCTGGAGACAGAGAGACATATTGCTCTCCCAGCAAGCCCGCGGTGTAGATGCTGGCGCCCGTGTCCACCGGCAGCTTGATGGCGGGGTCGATCTCCAGGGTGACCACGGCCAGATAGGATTTCGGGTCGATCCGGATATTGCTGACCCGACCCACGGACACGCCGCCGAGCTTGACCGGGGCATTTTCCCGCAGGCCGCCAACACTCTCGAAACTGGCGGAGATCGGATAGCCGCCATCACGCCCAAGCTCGGCCAGATTGCCTACCCGCAGGGCCAGCAGGACCAACGCAGCCAGACCCAGCAACACGAAAATGCCCACCCACCAGTCCACTGCCCGACGTTCCATCCTGTTCCTCACTCCAGGCCTCGCGGGCCATTCCTAAAACATTAAGGCCGTCAGGACAAAGTCCAGGGCCAGCACCACCAGGGCCGAGCCGACCACGGTCCGGGTCGTGGCGCGTCCCACGCCCTCGGCGGAAGGCTCGCTGCGATAGCCCTGCCAGGTTGCCATCCAGCTCACGGCCAGGCCAAAGACCAGGGCCTTGGCCAGACCGCTCAGCACGTCATCGACCAGACTGACATTGGCCTGCATCTGCGACCAGAACGCACCGTTATCAACGCCCATGACCGGCACGGCAATCAGATAGCCGCCCCAGACACCCACCACGTCATAGATCGCGGTGAGGATGGGCAGGGCAATCACGCCGGCCAGAAGGCGCGGCGCCACCACCCAGGACAGCGGATTGACCGCCATCATTTCCATGGCCGCCAGTTGCTCGGTGGTCTTCATCAGGCCGATTTCGGCGGTGAGCGCGGAGCCCGCGCGGCCGGCAAAGAGCAGGGCGGCCAGCACCGGCCCCAGCTCGCGCACGAGCGACAGCGCGACCAGGGTGCCGAGCGACTCCGTCGCACCGAAACGCACCAGGGTATTGTAACCCTGAAAGCCAAGCACCATGCCGGTAAAGAGTGCCGCCACCAGCATCAGCAACAGGGACAGGACACCGACACTGTAGACCTGACGCGAGAGCTGGCGCCACTGGAAATGGCGCTGCCCGACGGCCGCGAGCGTCTTGAACAGGAATCTCGTGCTGGTGCCGAGGTTGGCCACGGTCTCCAGCAGGACATGACCCGTACGCGGCACGACTTCCCACCAGCCAGCCTTAGCGTGCACGAACACCCTCCAGAAGCTCCTGCTCATAGCTCCGGCTGGCCGGATAGTGAAAGGGCACCGGGCCATCCGGGTCGCCCCGGAGAAACTGCCTGATCAGGGGCGAATCGCTCTGCTGCAATTGCGCCGGCGTGCCCTCGCCAATCACGCGCCCACCAGCAAGCACGTAAGCATAATCGGCAATGCCCAGGGTTTCGGCGACGTCGTGGCTGACCAGCACCGAACTGGCGCCCAGGGCCTCATTGAGCTGTTTGATCAAGGTCACGACCACGCCAAGGCTGATGGGGTCCAGGCCCGTGAAGGGCTCGTCATAGAAGATCAGCATGGGATCCATGACCACGGCCCGCGCCAGCGCCACCCGGCGGGCCATGCCACCGGAGAGCTCTGCCGGCATCAGGTCCCGGGCGCCACGCAGGCCCACCGCCTCCAGCTTCAGCATCACCAGACTGCGAATGAAGGATGCCGGCAGGCGGGTATGGCGGCGCAGCGGAAAGGCCACATTTTCATATACCGACAGGTCGGTCAGCAAGGCACTATGCTGAAACAGCATGCCCATGCGCTTGCGAATCCCATACAGGCTGGATGTGGACATGCCGCGCAGGGACGTGCCATCCACCAGGACCTCGCCGCGCGAAGGCTGCAGTTGGCCACCCATGAGTTGCAGCAGCGTGGTCTTGCCCGTGCCGCTGCCCCCGAGGATGGCGATGATCTGGCCTGGCGGCACACGGATGTTCATGCCAGAGAGGATGGACCGCTTTCCCCGCTCAAAATGCAGGTCGCGGACCTCCAGAACATGCTTGCCGGCGAAATCGGTCATACGCCCCCTTGTTTGTTTTACCGGCGAGCCAGAGGCCCTGACCGATCGGTCAGAACTATACAGGAGACCCCAGTTGCCGCACAAGGGAACCCCCCTTTCGGCAAATTGCCACGCAAAAGGGTTTTCGCTACCCTGTCCGGTCAGCCCGAAAAGGATTCGACCATGACCAGCACCGTCTCCCAACACCGACATGATGTTCTGCAAGATCTCGTGGCCCAGATTCTGGACGAAGCCAAGCGCCAGGGCGCCAGCCAGGCCGAAGCCTCGGTGAGCGAGGGCAAGGGCCTTTCCGTCACGGTGCGCCTCGGCGAGGTGGAAACCATCGAATATCATCGCGACAAGGGGCTGGGGGTCACGGTGTACTTCGGGCAGGCCAAGGGCCATGCCTCCACTTCCGACTTCTCGGAACAGGCCATTCGCGAGACGGTGCGCGCCGCCGCCACCATCGCCCGCCACACCGCCGCCGATCCCTTTTCCGGGCTGGCCGACCCCGCCCTGCTGGCCCGCGACATCCCGGACCTCGACCTGTACCACCCCTGGGATATCGACAGCGATGCCGCGGTCGAGCTCGCAAAGCGCTGCGAGGAGACGGCGCGCAGCGCGGATCCGCGCATCTGCAACTCCGAAGGCGCGACACTGGGCACCGGCGAAGGCCTCTCGGTCTACGCCAACAGTCACGGCTTTCTCGGCGCCTATCAGTCCTCGCGCCACAGCCTGTCCTGCTCGGTGCTGGCCCAGGACAGCCATGGCAACATGCAGCGCGACTACTGGTACGATGTCAGCCGCAAGGCCGGGAATCTGCCATCCCCGGAAAGCATCGGCAGGATCGCCGCGGAAAGAACCCTGCGCCGGCTCGATGCCCGCAAGCTCAGCACGCGCAAGGCGCCGGTGCTGTTCGAAAACCAGGTGGCCTCCAGCCTGCTCAGCCATTTCGCCAGCGCCATCAGCGGCAGCAATCTCTATCGCCGCACCAGCTTCCTGATCGATGCACTGGGCCAGCGGATCTTTTCGCCCGAGATTCGCATCTACGAGGAGCCCTACCGCAAGATGGGCCTGGGCAGCGCGCCTTTCGATGGCGAGGGCGTGGCCACGCACAATCGCGACCTGGTAAGCAGGGGCGAGCTGCAGGGATATCTTTTGGACAGCTATAGCGCGCGCAAGCTGGGCATGACCAGCACCGGCAATGCCGGGGGCGCCCACAACCTGACCCTCGAGCCCGGCCAGCAGGACCTTGCCGCGCTCTTGCGCACGATGAATACCGGCCTGTTCGTGACCGAACTCATCGGCTTTGGCGTGAACAACGTCACGGGCGATTACTCGCGCGGCGCTGCCGGTTTCTGGGTGGAAAATGGCGAAATACAGTTTCCGGTGGAAGAGATCACGATTGCCGGCAACCTGAAGGAGATGTATGGCCAGATAGCAGCCGTGGGATCGGACATGCTGATCCACGGCAACACCGGCTGCCCATCCATCCTGATCGAGAACATGACCATCGCCGGCGCCTGAGCCAGCCCTTGGCCGGCCTCACATGCCCGGCACAGCCTGAACAGGCAGGCGCCGCCGGGCGCGCATCTGCCAGAGCAGGGCGAAAGCGATCAGGAGAGCAGCAGCCAGAAACACGGGCCCGTCGCCATGGCGGGCATAGGGCGTCAGCCCCGACCGCCCCTGGATGACGCCCGTCAGCGCCCCCGGCTTGAACTGGGGCAAACGGGCCTGGATCTGCCCATCGGGCCCGACGATCACGGTAATGCCCGTGTTGGTGGCGCGGGCCAGGAAGCGCTCGCTCTCGCGCGCCCGCATCTGGCCCATCTGCAGGTGCTGGTAAGGGGCAACGGTATTGCCAAACCAGTCGTCATTGCTGATGTTCAGCAGGAAACGCGCGCCGCCCACCACATCACTGCGGATCTCATCGGCAAAAGCCGCCTCATAGCAGATGGAAATACCCGCGGCCGAGCTGCCGACCGGCAGAACACCGATCTGCTGGCCGCTGGAGAAATCCCCCTCGCCAGGTACCAACTGGCTGGCAAAGCGGCTGATCAGCGGGCGCAGCGGCAGATACTCCCCAAAGGGCACCAGGTGGCGCTTTCGGTAAGCCGTGACTCGCCGGCCATCCAGCGCGATCGCACTGTTGTAGTAATCCACCACCTGCCCGCGCGCGACCCGTTCATCGATGCCCAGCACGATCTCGGCATCGTGATTGAGCGCCCAGCGCGAAAACGCCTGCAGCAGGGTTGGGACCTCATCCCGGAACAGGGGAATGGCGGATTCCGGCATCACCACCAGTTGCGTGCCCGGCGGCGTCGACAGCAGCAGATCGACATAGCGCTTGATGGTCGGCTCGACCTGCTCGGGCGACCATTTGACGGCCTGCGGGATATTGCCCTGCAGGAGATACACCTTGGTCGGCTGCCCTGCCGGGCGCGAGAAGCTCACCTGTCCCAGGAGATGGCTGGCCAGCATGACGCCCATCACCACGGGAAAACCGACCAGCCAGATGGCCCGGCGGGTTTCCTGCGCCCAGCTCCAGGCCAGCAGACCCGCCATCCACGCCGCGACGAGACTGATGCCGTAGGTGCCCAGCCAGGGGGCCAGGCCCCCGAGTGGCGCGGTCGCCTGGCTGTAACCGAGCGTCAGCCAGGGAAAGCCCGTGAAAAGATGCCCCCGCAGCCATTCCCCGAGCACCCAGAAAGCCGGCAGGGCGATGAGCAGCAAGGGCCCGCGTTCCGGGAACACGCGCCGGGCCAGGCCGAGCGCGATGGCCGGGAAGAGCGCCAGATAGGCCGAGAGCAGCAGCATGAGCAGAATGGCCACAGGCCAGCTCATGCCACCGAAGGCGTGCAGGGTATGGGAAATCCAGTACAGGCCCGCGCCAAAGGCCGCCAGCGCGAACAGGTAAGTGTGCGCAAACGCAGCCTTGGGCCCTTGCCGGGCCAGCAACGCGAACAGCGCCGCCAGGATCAGGAGTGGCAGCGCGGACAGGTTGAAAGGCGCAAAGCCCAGCGGCCAGGCCAGGCCGAGCAGCAGGGCCATGAATGCAGACCAGACACTGACCGGGCGGGGAAAGGCCCAGGCCGGGTAGGCCGGGCTCAGGCTCCGCTCAGGGTTCATGCGCCCCAGCGCGTGACGGCACAGCCACAGGCAAATCCTGCTGATGATCCTGGCGGGACAGGCGGAAGGTATATACCCGGCGCCGGTCGGCGCGTGTCACCTGCAGCTCCAGGCCGCCATCGAGCTGGAAGCGGTCCCCGGCTCGTGGCAGACGACCCATCTTCATGGCCACATAGCCGCCGAGGGTATCCACGCCCTCACCATCGAGACTGATGCCCAGGGACTCATTGAAATCTTCCAGCGGAATCAGGGCATTGACGATGAACTCGCCGTTGTCGCGGGGCAGCATCATGACATCCTCGTCGATATCGTACTCGTCCTCGATATCACCGACGATGATTTCCAGCACGTCCTCGATGGTGACGAGCCCGGCGGTGCCGCCGTATTCGTCCACGACGATGGCCATGTGATTGCGATTGGTGCGGAATTCCTCGAGCAGGAGGTCGAGATGCTTGCTCTCGGGGATGAAGGTAACAGGACGCAGCAGGCTGCTGACGCGCAACTCGCGGGGGCCATTGGCCTGGCAGGCGCGCAGCAGATCCTTGGCCAGCAGGATGCCGCGGATGTCGTCGCGGCCATCGCCGATGACCGGGAAACGGGAATGGCCCACCTCCACGACATGGCGGATGATTTCCTCGATCGGCGCGGAAATCTCCACCACTTCCATCTGCGCGCGGGGGACCATGACATCGCGTACCTGCGAATCCCCCACGCGAAACACGCCTTCAATCATGCGCAGGGCATCAGTATCGATCAACTGCCGGTCATTGGCTTCGCGCAACAATGCCAGCACATCTTCCTGATCTTCCAGATTCCCACGCAGGGACTGGGTGAAACGCACCCACCAGGATCGGGGACGGGTATCCCCGTCCGGACTTCGGTCTTCACTCATGTGTTTCCATCTCAAAATAGGGGTCGGCCACACCCCGGTCGGCCAGAATTCGGCGCTCCAGCCCTTCCATGAGCGCGGCATCGGCTTCCTCGATATGATCATATCCAAGGAGATGCAGGGTGCCATGCGTCAAAAGATGGGCCCAGTGATCGCGGAGCGGCTTGCCCTGGGCTTCCGCCTCCCGGCGCACATAGGGAAGCGCCAGCGCGAGATCACCGAGATAATCGCGCTTGCGCCCAAGCGCATCGGGCAGCGGATCTGCGGGAAAGGATAGCACATTGGTGGCCCTGTCCTTATGCCGGTAGTCCCGGTTCAGCGCCTGGATCGTCTCGTCGCCAACCAGGCGCACCGACATTTCCAGGATTTTGCCCGGCTCGATACGGGAGGATGGCGCGCGCAAGGCATCAAGGATCACCTGACGGGACCAGACACGCGCTGGCAGGCCGGTAGCGTCCACATCTTCATCCACCATCCAGTGCAGCACCAGCCGCGTTTTCAGGTCTTCAGGCGCCGTCATTGGTCCGCTCATCATAGCGCTGATAGGCCTGGACCACGCGCGCCACCAGCGGGTGGCGGACCACATCGGCGTTCTGGAAGAAAACGAACTCCGCGCTCTGGACATCCTTGAGCACCTCCACCGCCTGCGCCAGTCCGGACAACTGCCCCCTTGGCAGATCCACCTGCGTGACGTCGCCAGTGACCACAGCCTTGGAGCCAAAGCCGATGCGGGTCAGGAACATCTTCATCTGCTCGGGGGTGGTGTTCTGCGCCTCATCCAGAATGATGAAGGAGTCATTCAGGGTGCGTCCGCGCATGAAGGCCAGCGGAGCCACCTCGATCACCTGCCGCTCCATGAGCTTGGCGACCTTGTCAAAGCCAAGCATCTCGTAGAGTGCATCATAAAGCGGGCGCAGATAGGGATCGACCTTCTCCTCCAGGCCGCCGGGCAGGAAGCCCAGGCGCTCGCCCGCCTCCACCGCCGGGCGCACCAGGATGATGCGCCGGACGGCATCGCGGCTCAGGTGATCCACCGCCGCTGCCACGGCGAGATAGGTCTTGCCGGTGCCAGCCGGCCCAATGCCAAAGGTCAGGTCGTTGGCGAGAATGGCATCCAGATAGAGCCGCTGGCGTGGCCCCCGCCCCTGCACACTGCCCTTGCGGGTCTGCACCCGTGGTCCTTCCTGGGGCACGTCCTCCTGGGTTCCTTCCACCTGCACCTCCTGAATGGCGTGATGGACCATCTTGGGCGTGATACGCCGGTTGTCGCGCGCAAACCCGTACAACATGCCAAGCACGCGTCCGGCCTCCTCGACCGCGATTTGCGGACCGCTGATGTGAAAATGGCTGCCACGGGCCAGAATGACCACGCCCAGGCGGGTTTCGATCTGTTTGATGTGCGTATCCAGCTCACCGGCCATGTTGGCCAGCATCGGACTGCTTGCACGTTCGGGGGTATATTCGAGCTCAGTCAGTATGTTTGACAATCCAGGCGTCCATATGGAAGAAAGGATAAGAGGCGGGCCGGCAGGGCAGGATCAGGCGCCATGGGCTTGCTGATCGGTGAGTACCACCCGGCCGCGCAGGGAGTTGGGCAAAGCCTCGGTGATCCGTACTTTGACCATGTGGCCGATCAATCGTTCCGGCGCCTCGAAGTTCACACTGCGGTTGCAGGCGGTACGCCCGGTCAGTTCCTGATTGCTCTTGCGACTGCGTCCAGTGACCAGGATATCCTGCTCAGTACCCACCATGGCCTGCGAGCGCGCTGCCGCCAGCTCATTGATGCGTGCCTGCAAGCGGCTCAGGCGGGCATCCTTGATGGCCTCGGGCACGGTATCCGGCAGGTCGGCCGCCGGCGTACCCGGCCGGGCGCTGAACTTGAAGGAGAAGGACTGATCGAACTGCACCGCCTCGATCAGCGCCATGGTCGCCTCGAAATCGGCCTCGGTCTCACCGGGGAAACCGATGATGAAATCAGAGGACAGACTGATGCCGGGCCGGGCGGCCTTGAGGCGGTTCACCTTATCGAGATACTCGGCAGCGGTATGCTTGCGGTGCATCAGGTCCAGGATGCGATCCGAACCGCTTTGCACCGGCAGATGCAGGTGCGGCACCAGCTCGGGGATATCCCGGTGCGCGTCGATCAGGCTGTCGCTGAACTCATTGGGGTGCGAAGTGGTATAGCGCAGGCGAAGAATGCCCGGGATCAGGGCAAGCCGATGCAGCAGCAGCGCCAGATCGCTCTCGACATCATCCTCCATCACGCCACGATAGGCATTCACGTTCTGACCCAGCAGCGTGATCTCGCGCACGCCCTGCTGCGCCAGGGATTCCACCTCGGCCACGACATCCTCGAAGGGGCGGCTCACCTCATGACCCCGCGTGTAAGGCACCACGCAGAAGGTGCAGAACTTGTCGCAGCCCTCCATGATGGTCACAAAGGCGGTCGGCCCCTCGGCGCGCGGGGCAGGCAAATTGTCGAACTTCTCGATCTCGGGAAAACTCACATCCACCTGCGGCCGGCGGGAGGACCGGGCGGCATTCAGCATCTGCGGCAAGCGGTGCAGGGTCTGCGGGCCGAACACGATATCCACGAAGGGCGCGCGGCGCCGGAGCACCTCGCCCTCCTGGCTCGCCACGCAGCCCCCCACCCCGATGATCAGGTCCGGCCGGGCCTGCTTCAGGGGCCGCCAGAAACCGAGCTGGGTATAGACCTTGTCCTCGGCCTTCTCGCGGATGGAACAGGTATTGAGCAGGATGATGTCGGCCTCTTCGGGCGTGTCAACACGCACCGCGCCATGCGAGGCACCGAGCACCTCCGCCATCTTGGCGGAATCGTACTCGTTCATCTGGCAACCGAAGGTCTTGATATAGAGTTTCTGCAAGGGAGATCCGGATAAAGCTGAAGAACCGTTCATTATAGCGGATCGTTCAAGGGAGGCAATGCCGAAATCATCTTCTCAGACTGCGGGCACGCGTGGTGTCAGTAGGCACCCTTACGGCCGAGCACGACATTGAAAGTCTTGAACAGGATGACGATGTCATACCACAGCGACCAGTTCTTGACGTACCAGGTATCCAGAAACACCCGCTCACTATATCCAACGTCATTGCGGCCACTGATCTGCCAGAGACCTGTCATGCCGGGTCGGGTCTCCAGATAATAGGCCAGGTCCTCGCCGTAGCGCTCCAGCTCCGCCGTCACCACCGGGCGCGGCCCGACCAGGCTCATGTCGCCCTTGAGCACGTTCCAGAGCTGCGGCAACTCATCCAGGCTGGTCTTGCGCAACCAGGCACCAATGGGGGTGATGCGTGGATCATCCTTGAGCTTGAAGTCGCGCGCCCACTCCGCCCGTGCGGCCTCATCGGCGGCGAGCAAATCGTCCAGCACCCGATCGGCATGGGGCACCATCGAACGGAACTTGTAACAGCGGAAAGACTGACCGTGCTGTCCTACGCGGGCATGACCGTAAATGACGCACTCACCGGTCTGACGTACCCGGAAAGCCAGATAGGCAAAAACCGGCGACAACAGCAGAATCAGCAAGGCAGATCCAATGATATCAAATGCGCGCTTGATGATCTGGGAAGCCCGACGCCCGAGATTATTGCGCACCCGCAGCATCAGCACTTCGTGGCTGAAGAAGTGAGTGATTTCCATGCCCAGGGTGGGCAGACCGCAGAAAGTAGGAACGATGTTCATGTCCTGGTAGACCAGGCTGAGACGCTTGAGCGTACGCTGATGCCGCGGCAGCCCGCCCTCATCCAGGGCCACGATCAGATGCGGATTTCCGAGATACGCCAGGACGGTTTCAGGGCTTTCCCCCAAGGCCAGCATGGGAATGCAGCGATCTGGCAACTCGACGTGCTCAGAGAGATTTGCCTGCTCGCCGGGCGGGGCCAGGAAAGCCACGACGTCATAGCCCAGCAGCGGCTCGCTGCGCAGGGCCGCCGCCGCATCCCGGGCGTTCTGGCCAATGCCGAGAATGGCTGTCGGGCGGGCCCAGCCTCCCCTGCGGAGCAGTGCTTTCTTGATCTGTACCCGAAACAGGGGCACCAGCAGCAGCGCGAAGGCCCAGGTGGTCATCAGCCAGACCCGCGAGAACTCCCAGCGCCCGAGGAAAACCAGCACGGCATCCACCGCCGCCACGATCAGCAGGACGCGCCAGGTCTCCCGCAGCTCATCCCAGAAGGGCTTGCGCTGGGAATAGTGACCCATATTCCAGAAACCAAGCAGCGCCGACATGCTCAGGCCAAGGAAAACCAGCAGGCGAATCGAGCCCTGCTGGTGCCACCAGATCATATAGGTGTCCAGCAGCGATAGATTGCTCCACCACCAGGCGCCCAATCGGCCGAGGAAGAAAGCCAGGAAGAGCGCAGCAAGATCCCCGGCAGCTAGCAGCAATTTCTCGCGCCGCACCCGACTCAGTGGTGCAAGCCAGGCCGGACGCATGCCCGTTGGAGCAACGGGCCGGTCAAGTACCTTCATCTCCCCCACCCTCCTGTCTTCGTGGATCAGGATTGGTATGTAGACAACGAGGGCGCCTATCTTGCCAGAAAATCCGGGTGGGCGTAAGTGGATACTGGTCGGAGGAGATTTCAGAGACGTGGGTGAATTTTTATGGATGCCCGCCCAAGCAACTACCACAGCCAACAGGCCCTGCGCAGCAAGGCTCAGTGCGTACTTGCCCAACATGACCAAAGTTGGTCAGCCGCGTGCCGATTCCCGCTCCCAAAAGCGCCGATGCATGCTCAGCCGCTTCTTCAACCCCACCGGCAGCCGCGCCTCCAGCTTGCCCAAACGATACCCCACCAGCTTCAGCACTGTGCGCAGCAGCGCAGAAGGAATCAGCCAAGGCGCCTTACGCAGTAGGTATTTCAGCTCCGAAATCACAAAGCGTTTACCCTCACCCGAAGCGCCACCAAAGTTCTCCTGGATCCACGGCTCACGGGCATGCAGCACCCCGACATCGAAATACCGCCGAAATTCCTGACGAAAAGTGTAATGATGGGAATGATAAACCTGAGCATCCGCGCAGTAGGCAACCTTCCAGCCCTGAAGCAGCATCCGGGCAGCAACAATGGTGTCCTCACCGAAGATAGTTCCAGAGGGAAAGCCACCTACTGACATCAGGGCTTCACGACGATAGGCTGCGAAGGAATTGGAGATAAAGACTGTCTTGAGGCCCAGCTCTGCTGAATCAGCAAACTGCTTTATGCGGGATTGATTAGGATAGTTAAACATCCTTGCATGCGCCTCAATCGGCCTTGCCCGAACGTGCGGTAACTGCCGACCATAGACAGCACCCACTCTACAATCCACAAACGCCCCCAAAAGCTTACCCAGAGCATCCCGATCCGCAAGCAGCGAGTCCTGAGTCATAAAAATTAGAACATCTAGATGTGATAGCAGGCTCACCCCCAGCTGCCGCGTTCCACCGTGATCAAATTCCCAGGGTTGAATAGTATGTGTGAGGACCCCAAGTTGGGAGGCCACATTCACTACATCGCCTAAGCTACCCGAATCAATCACCAATATGTGGTCTGGCTGGAAGATCTGACATTTAAGAGTAATTAGCCATTTTCGCCAACCCGGGCCAGGGTTCAAGGTGGGCACAATAATGCCAAATCTGAGCTTTTGTACAGGCAAAGTAGAATCAATCACGATATGAAGAGTATGTCAGCATGGCCGCTTGGAAAGAAAATCCTATTCCCTCTATGTGGAAAGCCTATTCAAGATTGAAATGTAAGTTTCAGCAGTGTGACTCTTCAAAAGGGTTTGGAAAGCACGCTCCGCTTGCGCCATATACTTCTTTCGATTATTTAAGAGATCAATGGCCAAACCTATCATGTCTTCAGCAGTATCAGCCGTAGGAAAGGGACATGCCTTACCAAACTCAGTCCCTTCAATAACTTGAGATGTCGTCAATACTGGCTTACCAAAAGAAACCGCATCAATAAGCTTAATTTGAACACCGGCGCAAGCCAAACTCGGGATAACAATAGCCGCTGAATCAGCAACAAACTCTTCAATACTCGGAACAAAACCATGTACATACACATGTGGAAGCCGAACTATATCGAAGGCACCCTGCCCGGCCACATGAAACTCAACGTCAGGAACTGACTGTTTTATTTTTGAAAAAACCTCCCGAATGAACCAATTTACACTTGCAAGGTTCGCAGACACTCGTAGGTCGCCAAAATACACTAGTTTATTCTTACTTACTACATATTCGCTCCGTTTACTAATAGCATCAACATCAACCAAAGGAGGAGCCCAAATTGCCTTCGAGTTTAAATCAGGACATTTACCCTTAGCCTTTTCCATTTCTGATGATGAAATAAAAATGTAACCATCAAACTTGGTGTACACCTCCTTTTCATATTGTCTATACTGGTGCGCAACTACATTGTGAGCAATTTTATGCCGCACAGTCTGAGACATATTCGCCAGTGCCAGATGATAATCACTCTCGATATTGTGCACTCTCAAAAAAGTTTTTGCCTTCTGAATTGGAATCAAAAACCTGTACAAAGACATGTGGAGACCTTCAAATATCATTGTCACACCGGGCTGATCCCACTTAACCACTTCACTCAAAAGCTCTTTATTATACCGACTGACAATCGGATATGGCAGGATCAATGCTTTCGGGCTGGGAAAAAAACCCCTTTTGTAAATCCCAATGGAATCTTTTAGTACAGAATCGCGGGCAATCTCAGCATCTCTGTCTACACAAAAAATCTTTTTAATGTTGAGCCCCGCATCAACCATAGCTTCAGCGCGCCGCTTAATGTCTTCTGTTCCACCAGTCACATCTCGCCGCAATATATTTACAGGAGACAAAACTACATATCTCATTACGCCTCCCGATTAGATCCATATAGCTGGACTTTTTCAAAGAAGACCAGCCTGTAACCATAGAGCGTAGCAATAGAGATACATGCTGCTATGAAGCCCGGAACCAGCCCTGTTACCACAACAGTCATAGGAAATAACCAAAAAAGAGTTACGTAGACGACAGCAATCGGCGTCTTTATTGCCAATGCATGTTCGTACATTCGTTGCATAATTACCAACAAAAAACCCAAGATGCTTCCCACGAATAACACGCCAATCCACCAGAAGTTTATATAGACCTCTCCAAATATCGAAAAATCAACTGTATAATTTGTGTATTCAGGAAAAAGCATATGGGTCAACTCATCATTCGGCAAGAGAGGCTTCTCTGGCCATATTGACCGGGGAACAGCCTGCAAGGGAGCAGCCAAATATGAACTGCCCCACTTGAAGTTTAGATCAGTGGCATGGGTAACCCAGTGCATCAAATAAGCGAAATTACCATACGAATCTAGCCTCGCCATGAGCGCCGCCCCAACATTACTCAAATCCAAGCTCTTTATAAGATTATAGGCTTGATCAATGGACAGATTCTCGTGCACACCAAGAGCTCTTGCTTCTCCCAGAACCACCACTACTGGCGCCAACGCAAAAACCACAAATATTAGCACGCCATTATTAATGCGCTTTACAATGATATGGCGACTTAACAACAGAGCCAACAGCCCAAAAACCAGAACCCCACGCACACCCGAGGACAAAGCAAGGAATACAAACGTAATTCCAGAATAAAATAATAATAACAATCTACCACGAAAAGGCCGTTCCCGCGAAATAACCATTAAAACCAGAACCAAAAAGCAGGAGTATACAAAGAAATTTGCAGCCAAGTTAATATAAGAATAACCCTTCGAGTTTGCAAACTGCCTAAACTGCCAAGGACTAGCAATGGGACCAAATGGCCCAGAAAAACCAGCCTGATAGGCCAAAAACGTGAAAAGTACGAAGCCACCTGTCACCAGCCCTACAACTCTCCACTTTAACTTGCAACCAGGCTTTAATTTAAAATTTATAAAAAGCCCAGGAGGCTCCCTTAATATTCTTTTTTTACTGACCATATATATTAACATAGCCACTAACAAACATAAGATTATATATAAAACGGGGCCTTCCTCTACCCTCTCAGAAAACATCATACCCAAGCCAAAATATAGGCCAAACGTATTTATAAATATATTTTTCGGTGAAAATAAGTCTGTATACCCAAACAACCCCCTACGGTAATTCAACAAAAAAGAGACCAGCGCCAAAAACAAGAAGTACCACAATAACAAAACATGGACCGGCCCACTAAATGGAACGTCCAAAGCCAATACTAAAAAGGAAAGCAAAAAATACAAGATGGTCAACACTTACAAACCCTAATTTATACAACCTAAACATACCACCCAATCACCGAGATTTCTTCAGGCCTTATCTCTTTTCTATAGAACGAGTTTTTGGCTTTGCCAAATGCAGCACCCCCTTTCTTGCCCCCCTCCAAACTGCACTTGCCCTTGCAAGATCGCCTAATATAATTCTTTTTAAGATCCTACCCGCTGTTGCGATACTTATTGGAAGAACGGGCATCTTGGCGTGTGTTTTAAAAAAAAGCACAGATGAGAAGTTAAAATATTCTTCTAAAGCCACGCTCTTTTTGCCCAAAGATGCAGACTCTTTATGAAACACCTTTGATTTTTCTGCCACCCCCAATTTCCATCCCTTCTGCATCAACCTAAACGCCAAATCCGTGTCCTCCCAATACATAAAATATCTTTCATCAAACCCACCTACTTGGTTCAGTGCCTCCCGGCGTATCAGAACACTGGCCGCCGTTATATAATGAACTTTATTGGGTGCAGTTGGGGCTATGTGGTGACCACATCTTCCAGCAAATAAACTGACCCACCCTCCACCCCAAGCCTGGACCTCTTGCGGCCTATCCATATAATGCAACACTGACCCAACAGCTCCCAGCCTTGAATCCCCTTGCATCTTTTTCATCATCTCAACCAAGGCATCAGCACTAATTACCGTATCGTTATTTAAACACCAAATAAAGTCACACTCTTCGCGCATCTTCGCGTACCTAATGCCCACGTTACTGCCCGCACCAAACCCTAAGTTTTTACCTATTTTTATCACAGCCAAAGAAACAGAGTCTGCACATGATAAGCTTCCCTTTTCAAGATCTTTTATATCGTAGAGGGCATATGGTATAGGCTTTGGACAAGCCGAACCTGACTCAGCAGACAGCCGGCCTTCTGCCCATGCCTTAATATGCTCTATGGAGCCATCGTCTGACCCATTATCGCATACAATTACCTGGTATTTACTGTATGCATTAGAGAAGACGCTCTCCAAACAATTCAGAGTATCACGCCAACCCTTCCAATTTACCAAAATCACACAAACCAAAGGTTCCATAAAACTCCTAATGCTAACAGCAGCCCAACTTTTTCCTAAGCAAATCTTGGGCATCAGCAGAATCTTTTCTCAATCCCTCAATCACATTAAGATTAACAATGCGTTTTTCATTCAATCTATCTAGTGACAATTCAGAACCACCCAATTCTTCAATATCAACATACTGATAACCCAAAAACTGCATATCACCGATATGAGGCGATCGAACGATGGGAACCACTCCATAACTCATGTATTCCACCATCTTCGTTGGCATAGCAACACGATTTATATCTATATCGTCCCTTAGAACGAAACCCAAACTCATCTTTCCGTATTTCTCAATCAACTCTGAACGCGAAACAGAACACAATTCAATAACCGAACACAACCCTCTATTCCCTATCAACTTTTCAAAATATGTTATTGCAGCAGGCGGCACAAAGTAATGGAACCGAAAAAAGCCAACCCTCGAAGTAACAATTTTTTTTGTTATATCTAGCATCAGCTCAACATTTTGCCATTTTTGGCATCCACCTGCATAAATAATGTTCATATCACTTTCTGAGCGAGATCCAGTATAGATACCCGCCACCTCAGGCTTTTCAATTGAAAAATCAATTATAGGTACGTGTAGCATTTTGTTTTCCAATCCATCGCATTCATATTTTCTATTAAAGTGCCGCGACATTGCTGTAGTCACTGTAATAAGCGTATCCGAATAATTAACAACTCGCTGCTCAATTTTGCCATACATTGCTGACAAGCTCTTTCGACCCATATAGCAAAGCTCTTCAGGCACTATGCCGTGCATATCAGTTACAATTTTTTCCCCATGGCTTTTATAATAAGAATATACTTTTAACGCATTGTACACAGAATGCACATAAATCAAATCTGAGTCTTTAATAACTTTATTTATTAGCGCGGCGTGACGAAACACATTTAAATGTAGTACGCGTGTATTGGCATTTGGAGTGCTCTCCGAGGCAAGCCAATTGCGCTTAAAGGATAAATCCAGGTATGTTCGGTTAGAGTCTGATACAAGAGCATCTATCGCCTTAACGCGCTGCATCATACCATCACGCTCATTCTCCGGCGTGGGATATTGCGAAACAAAAGTAATCACAACTCAGCCTCATTTATTACATTAACAATTTTAAACGCAGCTCTGCCATCGCCGTATAGTTTGGCATCTTCCTTGACCAAACAATTACCAATATCCGAATTTAATATTTTGTTTGCTTCTGTTACAATTTTTTTCCTATTCGTTCCTACAAGCTTTACTAGACCTGTAGACAATGCCTCTGGTCTTTCTGTCATATCTCTCATAACCAATACCCGTTTTCCTAAAGACGGAGCCTCTTCTTGAATGCCACCAGAATCTGTTATTATTAAGCAACTCTTAGCCATAAGATATACAAATTGGGAATACTCAAGTGGGTCAACTAAGTGCACGTTAGTAACTTCTTTTAGCAAGTCGTAAACAGGTTTTCTAACATTTTCATTCATATGCACAGGATATATAATATGAACATCAGGGTTGCTTTGTGCTATTTCCTTCAATGCTTCACAGATATTGATGAAGCCAGCGCCGAAATTCTCCCTTCTATGTCCAGTAACCAAAACTATCTTCTCACTACTCTCTACCACTTCAGCGCTCCGCCCCAATGCAGATGAAAAAACGCTCTGAGGCAACATCATTACCCTGTTTCTCGCCCAAAATAGTGCATCGATAACCGTGTTTCCAGTTACAAATATTCTGCTTTCCGGGATTCCCTCAAAAATTAAATTTTGCTTACTTGTTGCAGTCGGAGCAAAATGAAAGTCTGCCAGTCTAGCTGTTAACTGCCTATTCGCCTCTTCAGGAAATGGGGCCTTCAGATTTCTTGTCCTCAAGCCAGCCTCTATATGCCCAACTTTAATACCTGCATAAAATGCTGCAAGTGCAGCAGCAAAACTTGTGCTAGTATCTCCGTGTACCAATACTATATCTGGTTCCACTTGTTTGAGAACACCCCTAATACCTAGCAATACACCCGAAGTAACATCATACAAATCTTGACCCTTCTTCATTATATTAAGGTCAAAATCAGGCATGATTTGAAAAAAATCCAACACCTGATCTAGCATTTCTCTATGCTGCGCTGTAACACAGACAAAGGATGAGAACTCATCAGCCCGCCGAGCCAGCTCTCTGATTATAGGCGCCATTTTTATTGCTTCAGGTCGCGTTCCAAATACTGTTAACACTTTCTTCATGGCTTGATCCTGAATAACTTCTTTTGAGCCATGGTCAAATATTCACGAGCGCTTCTCAAAAATTGCGGGACAAAAGCTCGCCAGCCTAGCAATTGCCATTCCAATGCTAACCGTTTATTCCGCACATAAGTACACTCCCTTTCGGCTTCTAATAAATCCAGATAAGCTTCCCCCATCTTCTCAATAGAAAAAAGCCCTTCAACTCGAGACATCGCTGCCGAGCTCATTTTTAACCATTGATCTGTGTCATCGTATAATTCTTTAATTAAGGAGACATACTGGTTTATCTCGTTATCTTCTACTAAGAAGCCACTAATCCCGTGAGCTATGGTCACATCTGTGACATCTGCTATATAGTTAGCAACAGGAACACATCCAGCTGCTTGCGCCTCAATTGCCACTAGGCCAAATCCTTCATAGTGAGATGGCATAAGCAACACGTGATGACGACTTAAACATCGCAACACAGCTTCATACGACCGAGAACCCACAAGCTTTACAATTGATTCCAACCCAGACTCTCGAACCCGGCTCTGCAAGGCTTCAAGGTCCCCGCCTTCGCCTACAACAGTTAACTCAACCTTTATTCCCTCTTTTATGCAACCTTTTACTATATCTACTAAATAAAATACTCCTTTTTGGTGATGCTGAACTCTACCTACATAAATTAACTTCAGCGGCTCACCTTCCAGTCTCTTTAATCTAGAATTTGTTTTTGGGGCTTCCACTCCATGCCATATCTCATAAATGGGTGTTTCAGGAAAGTGAGCCTTAACGGCTTTGCACACCCTCCGACTTACACCAACCAAAAAGTTACAGGCTTGTCTATTTGCACAAGCAACCCTGTACACTTCTTTGTCATCGTTATGGATCACCGGAACCACTACCGTGTTGCTGGGCAGCAACTGAATCGCCGCCTGAGCATATTTTGCGTGATTTAAAATAATTGCATCATATGCGCCGCTTCGCAACCAACGACCTACTCTGATTGCATGAATTACAGGTGCAAAAGATTTCTCAACAGGCAAGCATTTAACCACCATCCCGCGACTGATTGCCAAATTAAACCAATCCCCTTCTTTTTCAGTTGCTAACAGATCAACACTACACCCCTGCTTTACAAAGTAATCACCTAATCTAAGGACGAAGGTTTCAACTCCTCCTGACATTAAGTGCGGGACTACAAATGCTATTTTCATAGTCTGATTTACAGTTCACTATTTGATGCACAGACCCAAAGTCCAAGCGGCTCATTTTTACGCCCCATTATTCTACGCACCAACCACTTGGCAGCCTTTATAGAGTTGCGCGGTTTTGCATCTGACCATATTATGCCAGATGCAATGGATACCAATCCCGACTTTTCTACTAAGGCTATAAGCGCCTTTTCCGTATAGAAACATAGATGAATTGGGGGATTCCAATCCCTATGCGTTGAGTTCTGAACCTGCTCGCAGTGCCAATTCGGAACTGTTAAGAAGACCTTTCCACCTGGCTTCAGCATCTTTTTACACGTATTCAAAAAAGATAAGGGGTTCACCAAATGCTCAACAACCTCGAATGAGGTTATCACATCAAACTTAACATTTCGCGCTGCCATTTCTTCAATAGTACATTTCTCAAGCGCAAAATTGGCATAAGCATTACCAATTTCAACTGCTCTTGCGGAAATATCAATGCCTCTCACATTCCATCCCAAGCTGTGCGCTGCATGGCAAAAACGGCCGACTCCACAGCCCACATCTAATAAATTTTTCCCTTTGGGGTCTTTGAGGAGATTAAAAAATGGTTGGTAAGTTATTATTTCCGAAAAATATTTTTTATCTATTGTATTGTGCAGCATATTTACATGATTTACGACATACTCCTGAGTATCATAAATACTTGTGTAGCTGACTTCTACATTAAACGCATCAGGAGCGAAACGCAACGAGCAATCCTCACACTTGTATATACTGTAACCCCCCAATTTTTTGGAGGTTTGAGTCGCTTCAAGATTACACATGGGGCAAAAAAAACGTTTCACAAGGTCACCATTCTAAGTGTTTACAGATGGTTGTTTATTGATGTTGACACGGATGTCGGACAAATAAAATACAGCTACTATCAAGGAAACGAGTGTAATTGGCGCAGCTACAAATGGTCTAATGCCTAGGGGAACAGCCAGACAAGCCAAAGTTATAAGTATTGCGAACAGCAGCGCCTTAAATACCCGTCCCAACATCCCGGCCGGCAGTGTTGGCGCCATATATAGAAAGCCCCATACAGTCAAAATAACATATGAGAGAGCCATAGCAAACGCCAGTGCCTCCCCTCCCCATGTTGAGACCGTCATTGTCGCAAGTAACAAAAACATAGCTGCCCAAGATAAATTTAGAAAGAATCCAAACCACATAACTCCCCGTGCCTCTATTGCTGGGCCTGTAGCAGCTCCAATGCACTGGACAAGTCCCGTAAATATTGCGCCAATAAAAATATAAGAGCCAGCAACAAATCCGCTTCCATACATTTTCAGTATTGGACCTGATAAAAACATGAGCGCTGTTGCTACTGGAAAAGAAACGATCACCATCATGCTTTGAGTGAGTGTTAGCGCCTTTTGGTAGTCGTTATCGTCCCGAGACGATACAGCAGCACTTAGAATTGGTAGCGACACCTGCATTATTATGCCTGGTATAAACAATATCAAATTTCGCCACTGGTTAGCCGCGTTAAACAGACCCATTTCGGCATATCCATTGGTTTGATTAACCAGAAGAGCAGTCCCACCCCAGACCGCAATCCCAACTACCATGTTTGCCAGCAGAGCTGGAAAACTAAAATTTTTTAGGATATGTATCTCTTTGAAGCAGCCAGAAAATATTAGAGGAAATTCTAAACGCCTTATCTCTTTTCGCAACGCCGCATTTGTCATTATCCAGTTTACCATCTGCGACAAGGACATTCCCCAAACCGCACCAGATACGCCATCCACAAGCGTCCCAATCAGCACTGCTGGCACAGTGATTATGGCCGAAATAAAATTTATTCTTGCTACTAAATGGAATGCTTCAAATCCAGCAATAGCGCCCGTTTGAGCTCCACTTAGGACACTGAAAAATAGCAATACAGCACCTATTCTTAGTAAGTCCGCAAGATCAGGCTCAGCCAAGGTATACTTAGCTATCCATGGTGCACCCATATATAGTGCCGAGCTTATGAGCATAGCCATTGCGTACGCAAGTAGCTCTGTCATGGCAATTACCCGACCTGCTTTGAATGGATCTGATGTTCGACATCGAGCCACATACCTTGTGGCTGTTTGCCCCAGCCCAAGACCCGCAAGTAGTCCTAGCATATTGACTGTTGTCTGGATGGCTCCCAGCTTACCAAACTCTACTTGGCCTATAATCTTGGCTATTAGTATTGATGAAATCAGCACTGCGCCACGATATACCACGGTGCCCAAAAAGTTCCACGAGGAACCTCGCGCTAAGCGGTATCCGATCGGAGAAGAGATTAAACGTGTGTTCCATTTTCCAATAATTGATGCCAAGCTCATGCTTGCTCTTTATACCAGTCGCATCTTAGATGCATCTTTTGTTTGTGTCCTTGCTGAAAAGCGGCTCTAGGGCCTTCTGCGCTTTGCAACATGGAACTAGGAAAGCACATCCACTCGCGATATTGCCTCAGGCGTACTGGTGCTTAAACCAGCTCTGATTGCTCCCGTCCATCACCGCCCGCTAGCAAGGCTCATGGGCCAGGAACCAGTTGATGGTCTTGCGGATGCCGGTCTCAAAACTCTCCTGCGGCGCATAACCGAGCTCGGACACGATCTTGTGGGCGTCGAAGGCGTAGCGGCGGTCGTGGCCGGGGCGGTCCTTGACGTAGGTGATGAGGTCAGCGGCGCTTTGGCCCCGCGCGGCAGGCGCGTTGCCGCGGGCGGGTCTACCACGTAGAGCCAGTCGCGGATGTTCATGCCGCCGCCGTAGATGGGGCCGGAGCTTATCTTGGGGATCATGCTTATTGCCCTTGGGCTTCTCGTTCCGGATGAACACCGCATTGCGCGACCTCAGCCCGTAGCCGCGCGATCTCTTCCCTGAGCGCATCATATTCTCCCATCTTGCGCTGCAGAAAGCTCACAGTGACCCGGGCCTTCTCCTCGATACCGCTGGGGGTCAGTAGATAGGCGTAGGTGGCGCGCTTTTGGGGATTGCGACGGAAGTTGCCGGCCTTGATCCAACCCTTGTTTATGAGAGCCTTGAGGCAGTAGTTGGTCTTGCCGAGGCTGATACCGAGCTTGTGGGCGAGTTCGCGCTGGGAGATGTTCGGGTGCTCGTTGAGCAGGCGCAGGAGCTGGTAGCGGGTGGCGTCGTCCAGAACGGCGGACACAGCGGCGGCTTGACCCGGCCCGTGATGCGGGCTGACTTCCAGTGATGTGGGGTGTTGCTGTGTGCTGGGCATAGCGACGTTCATCCGGTGAACATCGCGGTATTTAAACAGCTTGGGGCGGTGGCGTCAACCAGAGTAGGACCTTTGGCGGGTTAGTGTTTGTGGACGGAGCGCGGATGGTGTCGATCTGGTCGGGGGTCAAGCGCATGGGGAGTAGTTCGCCCGATAAAAATATGGTGTTCATGTAACCCAGCCTCGCCGTTCGATCTCAAGGATCATGTTGTTGGCCGCAGACATGATCCTTGGTGCGAATTCATGACCCGTCTGTAGCGCGCTGGCAAGCACTCTCAGATCTTCCACATATTCATGCACCATCTGGTTCCGCAGCTTGCGCAGGGTCATCCACTCATCAGCGGAGCCAATAGCCCCAGGCGCTCGGCCCGGTCGAGGTTGTCGATAGCGGCTCCAGGCGTTTCTCCCAGTGCGGTCAGAAGTACAGGGAGCAATTTGTCGCCAAGGGTGTCCTGCAGCCGGGCGAAGCGGCTGACGAAGGCCTCTACCCGTTCCGCCAGATCGGGGTTGGTTTCGAGTTGCTGGGCACGCTCCAGGGTGAAGGGCTCCGCAAACAGACGCTGATCCGTGCTCGCGAGATGCTGACATTCCTTGCGCACCACGCGCGTGAGGAATTGCAGACGCAAGGCGATCTTTGGGTCGAGCTTCACAAGACTCGCCCTTCGGTGAAGGCGATCTCGTGGATGGGCAGGCGCCTGAGATTGGGCGCGGCGAGCAGCACGTCCACCTTGCGGCCGTGCATCCGGCGGGAGATTCTGGCGGAAAGACGCGCCGCCAGCAGTGCGGGATTGTCGATGGGCTCGGATGATTCGAGCATGAGGTCGATGTCACCGCCGCGGGCTTGGTCATCCAGCCGCGAACCGAAGAGCCAGACGCGCGCCTCGGGACCGAAGGTCTCGCGGGCGGTGGCACGGATGGTGTCGATCTGCTCGGGGCTCAGGCGCATGGGGGATCTACTTTTCAGGACCGGGAAAGTCGGTCATCCCTTCGATGAGAATGAGCGTCGGTAAGTCTGCTTCTTTCAGATCCATGCGTTGGGCGGCGAAGGTTCGGACGCGGTTATAGGTATCGAGAAAAAGCAGACTGTATTCCCGCGCCAGATTGATGTCGGCCAATTCTGGGCGCTGCTCCAGAGCTCTCACCCAGGCGGCATTGACCGGCTGGGAGAACACACGGCCCAGGCTGTAGGCCAGGTGTTTGCCTTCGTGCCGAACCAGTCCGAGCGTGTCGAGAAAGCGGGTTCGCGGCAGGAGCTCTTCGGTACTCATAAGGGAACACCCTCATATAAAGCGCGTTCGTGAATCGGCTGGCGCGGCACGCAGGGGTCGAGTACCAGGGCATCGATGGGCTGGTCACCCATGCGTAGCTGCAAGCGGGCCACAAAGCGTAGCCGCTTGCGTTCCCGATCCGGAATGTTGGTATCGGAAGAAATCAGTAGGTCGAGATCCCCGCCCCTGAGATGGTCATCCAGCCGCGAGCCGAAGAGCCAGACGCGGGCCTCTGGGCCGAAGGCCTCGCAGGCGGTGGCGCGGATGGTGGCGATCTGCTCGGGGGTCAGGCGCATGGGGGAATGTCTCGCTATATGATTTTATGATTGAAACAGGCCGGCAGATATGGGTCAAGAAGATTGCACAAGCCCCCATTCGATATATCATATTGATACATATCAATGGAGGTTTTTGCATGGATATCGCAAAGGTGTTCTGGACTGGCCGGTCACAAGCAGTCAGGTTGCCCAAGGATTTCCGCTTCGATGCGGATACTGTACGCATTCGTCGCCATGGGAACGCGGTGATTCTGGAGCCGATCGCGAAAGATTGGGCCTGGCTGGATGCCATCATTGGCAGCCTGGATGCCGATTTCGTGCAGGCTGCGGGCGAGCAGCCCGATCCGCAGGACCGCCCGGGGCTGGATTCGCTGTTCCGATGAGCCACTATCTGCTCGACACCAATGTCATCATTGCCTTGTTGAAGGATCGCGACTCACCTCCCTCGCGGCGCGCGCGCCAGCACCAACCCAGCGAAATCTGCATTTCTTCGATTGTCCTGCATGAACTCTTCTATGGTGCCTTCAAGAGCCAGCGCGCGGCACGCAATGTCGCCCTGGTCGAGAGCCTGCGCTTCGAAGTGCTGGACTTCGACCCGGAAGATGCGCGGCAGGCCGGCGAGATCCGGGCCATTCTCGCCTTGGGTGGAACACCGATCGGGCCGTATGACGTTTTGATTGCAGGCCAGGCGAAGGCGCGAGATTTGATTCTGGTGACGCACAATACCGCTGAGTTTGGGCAGGTGCCGGGCTTGCGTATCGAGGATTGGGAGGGCTGAGCAGTCCGTCAGACCGGGGTCGGTTTCGAGTAGGCGGTGCGGATGTCTGTTGCAACTTGCTTCAGCCTGCGCGATACTTGTATTACATAGTTTCATGAGGAGGCAATATGGCTATCTCAATCCGGTTGCCCGAGGACGTGGAAACCCGGCTTGACCAGTTGGCGCTTCTGACCGGGCGCAGTAAGAGCTTTTATATCCGCGAGGCGCTGGTGCAACACTTGGACGACTTGGAAGACCTGTACCTGGCCGAGCGCGAGTTGGAAGAAATCAGAGCGGGCAGAGCCGAAACCACACCGCTTGAAGACGTGATGAAGCGCTATGGCGTGGAAGGTTGAACTGTCGTCTCAGGCTCAAAAAGATCTTGATCAGCTCGATCCACAGATTGCACGCCGAATCTTGAAGTTCCTCTCTGATCGCGTGGCGCGTCTGGATGATCCGCGTGCAATCGGGGAGGCGCTCAAGGGGTCGCGCCTGGGTGAATTCTGGAAATACCGTGTAGGTGACTATCGGCTCATTGCCAGCATAGCGGATGGCAGGCTGACAGTGCTCATCGTGCGCATCGGCAATCGCCGCGAGGTGTACCGCTGAAATGCGCTGCAACGAAGGTCTCGCGGATGGTGGCGATCTGTTCGGGAGTCAGGCGCATAGGGGAATACCTCGCTCACTTCTGTTTTTCTATACTATACCGAATTTGCAATTGAAGCCGCCCGGGCGGTGGGGCTTTCATCAAGCGCTTCAGTGCTCAGGGCATACGCAGGTTCACTCGAATCTCAGGCGGCATTTTCTCCATTACGAAATCCAGCACCTGACCAGCTGCATGCAGCGCCTCGTGCGCATCGGATACCACGGGCATCATGCATTCGCCAGGATAACGAAACAGGGTGGCATACGGTGTCAGCACTTCGGCGAATTCAGCCAGAGATTGAAAGGTCGGGTCCTTCGCCTGGCAGAAATCAGAGAGAAGAACGAGATCATGCGTTTTTGGAAAGGGGATGTCATGCAAGGCAAGAAAGGCCTTGAGGGCTTTCTCCGCAGTTTGTTGGCAATGATAAGCGGCGGTATCGAGATAAGGCGCCTCACCGGTCATCAGGCACCGTGCGGAACCCAGATCGTGCTGGGCCTTGACGAGCCATTGGCCAATCTCGCGGTGTTTGGCCTCATCCATGCAGAACCTTACCACGTTCCAGCGCCTGCTTGAGCAGGGAACTCGCCACCTGTTGAGCCCGCCTGACTTCCTGCCGTGTCGCCACCAGGATGTCCACCGGTACGCCCAGGCCATGCAGCGCGCGATAGGCAGCACGCGCGCGCCGGTAGGGGGGCTCATCCGAATCGGGGACAATGACGAGCAAGTCGATATCGCTGTCCTGGTTCGGTTGTCCCCAAACAAGGGAGCCAAACAGGATGATGCGATCGGGATGCAGGGCGCGAGCCACCCGATCAGCGGCTTCACGGGCCTTGTCTTCGCTAATCGGTATCATGCGGAGCTTCCTATGGGGAAATCGAGGTCGATTTCGAGTTGCCAGACCCGAGCCTCGGGACCGAAGGTCTCGCGGGCGGTGGCGCGGATGGTGGCGATCTGCTCGGGAGTCAGGCGCATGGGAGTAGCCCATATCTCTGGCAACATTCTTCAAACTTGCCAATCATTGCGAGCAGCGTATCCATGTTGTCGCGCAGGGCATTGAGGTATTTCACCGCTGTCTGTGCGGCCAGACGCTCGGCCATTTCCGGGTTGTCGAGATCCGAGGCGTCAATCGGCCAACGCAGCCGTCCGGCACTGAAGCGCAAACCATCCTGCAGGCGTTGCAAAACCGCCAGTTGACGACCCAAGAGGGCTTGTTGCTCTTGAAACAGCGTGCTCATGCCAGACGTACTCCCGTCAGCCGGGCAATGTTGGCGATGGGTCCCGGCTGGTGCTCGGGGGTCTGCACCACGAGATCGACTGGCAGGTGCATGGCATATTCCATGCGCGCTCGGGTACGCAGCAAAGCCTGGACCGGGATGTCCTGGTCACTTTCGACGAGCAGGTCGATGTCCCCGCCCAGTGCGCTGTCATCCACGCGCGAACCGAACAGCCAGACGCGGGCCTCGGGACCGAAGGTCTCGCGGGCGGTGGCGCGGATGGTGTCGATTTGCTCGGGGCTCAGGCGCATGGGAACACCTCTCTCACTTCTGTTTTTCTATACCAGCCTCGGCGCTCGATCTCAAGGATCATGTTGTTGGCCGCAGACATGACCATTGGTGCGAATTCATGACCCGACTGCAACGCGCTGGCAAGTACGCTCAGATCTTCCACATATTCATGCACCATCTGGTTCCGCAGCTTGCGCAGGGTCATCCACTCATCAGCGGAGGCAATCAGCCTCAGGCGCTCGGCCCGGTCGAGGTTGTCGATAGCGGCTCCAGGCGTTTCTCCCAGGGCGGTCAGAAGTACAGGGAGCAATTTGTCGCCAAGGGTGTCCTGCAGCCGGGCGAAGCGGCTGACGAAGGCCTCTACCCGTTCCGCCAGATCGGGGTTGGTTTCGAGTTGCAGGGCACGCTCCAGGGTGAAGGGCTCCGAAAACAGACGCTGATCCGTGCTCGCGAGATGCTGACATTCCTTGCGCACCACGCGCGTGAGGAATTGCAGCCGCAAGGCAATTTTCGGGTCGAGCTTCATAATACCCGCCCTTCGGTGAAGGCGATCTCGTGGATGGGCAGGCGCCTGAGGTTGGGTGCGGCGAGCAGTACGTCCACCTTGCGGCCGTGCATCCGGCGGGAGATTCTGGCGGAAAGACGCGCCGCCAGTAGCGCCGGATTGTTGATTGGCTCGGATGATTCGAGCATGAGGTCGATGTCTCCGCCCAGTGCGCTGTCATCCACGCGCGAGCCGAAGAGCCAGACGCGCGCCTCGGGACCGAAGGTCTCGCAGGCGGTGGCGCGGATGGTGTCGATCTGCTCGGGAGTCAGGCGCATGGGAGAGCATCTCAGTGATAGCACGTTCAGCATCAATAAAGGGACCGCGCTGGTGGCCACTGGCGGGCCGTATGGACCAAGGCGAGCACCCACACCGTTTGTCCATTGATCTCGTAAACCAGACGATAGTTCTCATGCGGAATCAGCTCTCGGGTACCGGGAATCTCCCCAGTGCGGCCTGAGAGCGGGAAATCGGCCAGTTTCGTCACTGCGCCGCTGATCAACAGATCCATCCTGATAGCCGCCGCAGGATTGCCTTCCGCGATATAGGCCACGATATCGGCACGATCCTGTTTGGCGGCCACCGTCCAGCGGACTTTCACAGTTCGGCGGAGCCCACCTTACGAAGTAGTTCCGCTCGCCGCGCGGCAAACTCGGCTTCAACTTCTTCATTGGAGTAGCTTCGGCCGGCATGCGCCTGTGCGCGCGCCAATTCCACTTTGCGGTGCAGAAATTCATTGTACTCACGCGCCTCGCGCTGACGCTGGACGAACTCACGCATCAGCTCACGAAGCACTTGCGAGGCCGGCCGATGTGCGGCTTCGGCAGCTGCCATGAACTGCTCACGCAACTCGGGTTCGAGCTTCATTGTGAACACGGCATCTTTCGGCATGGTCGTTCTCCTGCGCAGCGCATACCAACAAAGTATATACGTTATATTGCCGTTAGCCAATTCTTGGGGTACCTCATGGCTAATTTATTGGGAGCGCGGATGGTGGCGATCTGCTCGGGAGTCAGGCGTATGGGGAAAGATCCGGCCTAGCGCCAGAGGCCGGTGTCCTCGTAGAGGTCTTCGAGCGAAAGGGCGGCGCTGTAACCTGGGCAGTAAATGTTGAGCACCTCGCCGGGATCCAGGCGGGCGCTGAGCCATTCGCCATCCTCGCCACGCAGGTAGTATTCCACGGCCACCTGTTCGGCGTCGATGAGCAGGTAGTAGCGCAGGCTGTCGAGCTGCTGGTAGGCCTGGCGCTTTTCGCGCTGGTCGATGCTCTCGGTGGATGGCGAGAGCACTTCGGCAATCAGGCAGGGGCGCTCCAGATATAAGGGGTGCTCGTCGGCGGGATCGCAGCCGAGCATGACATCGGGGTAGTAGAAGGCATTGCTGGCGCGCACGCGGGCCTTCATGTCGCTGATGAAGACGCCGCAGGGCCCGCCCCGCGCGGCGGCGCGCAGGTGGAAGGCGAGATTGAGAGAAATGAGATTATGGCGCCTGCTGGCGCCGGACATGGCGAAAACCATGCCGTCGATATATTCGTGCTTGACCGGGCTTTGCTCCTCGTTGGCCAGGTAGTCTTCAGGACTGAGACGCTGGAGCTTTTTGGGCGCAGACATGGCGGACCTCGCAGTCTGGTTGACTTTTATTGAGTCTAACAGCGTGTTTGGTGCCACGCCAGCGGCCTGCGCTCAGGTAAGCCCCTGATCCAGCAGGACTACTCACGCGTACTGTTGCTTGACCCAATCCTGATAGCTGCCGTCCATCACCGCCCGCCACCAGGGCTCGTTGGCCAGGAACCAGTCGATGGTCTTGCGAATGCCGGTCTCGAAGCTTTCCTGCGGCGCATAGCCGAGCTCGGACATGATCTTGTGGGCATCGATGGCATAGCGCCGATCATGGCCGGGGCGATCCTTGACGTAAGTGATCAGGCTCGCGGCCTGGTTTTGGGCGGCGGGTGAGCGCGGGAAGCGCTGGTGCAGGCTAGGATCGTGAGCGAAGGCTTCGTCCAGTAATTGGCAGACCAGTTTCACGATGTCGATATTGGCCCATTCGTTGTTGCCACCGATGTTGTAGACCTCTCCTACCCGTCCCTGATTGAGCACCAGTTCGATGCCACGGGCATGGTCCTCGACATAGAGCCAGTCGCGGATGTTCATGCCATCGCCATACACCGGCAGGGGCTTGCCTTCCAGGATGTTGACGATCAGCAGTGGTATGAGCTTTTCCGGGAAATGGTAGGGCCCGTAGTTGTTGGAACAGTTGCTGGTCGTGACCGGCAGGCCATAGGTGTGATGATAGGCTCGCACTAAATGATCCGAGGCGGCCTTGCTGGCCGAGTACGGTGAGTTCGGCGCATAGGGCGTGGTTTCGGTGAAGGCCGGATCAGTGGGGCCGAGCGAGCCATAGACCTCGTCGGTGCTCACATGATGAAAACGCGGGCTGGCGGGTGCGTCATCACTGTCGAGCCAGGCCTTTCGGGCGGCTTTGAGGAGCGTGTGGGTGCCGATGACATTGGTCTCGATGAAGGCATCTGGCCCGAGAATGGAGCGGTCCACATGGGACTCGGCGGCAAAGTGCACGATGGTATCGATGGCTTCTTCCCGCATGAGCCGGTCCACCAAAGCCCCATCGCGGATGTCGCCATGCACGAAGCGGAATCCGGCATGGTCCTTGACTGGATCGAGGTTGGCGGGATTGCCAGCGTAGGTCAGGGCATCGAGCACCAGGAGGCGGTCTGCCGGGTGATGTCTGGCCCAATAATGGACGAAGTTCGCGCCGATGAAGCCAGCGCCGCCGGTGACAAGCAGCTTACGCATCTCGCTGTTCCTTGAGTTCTTGCAACACCTGGCGCAGGGCGACGCGCCAGTGGAGCGGCGCCAGGTCAAAGTCCGCCCAGCTCTGGGTCTTGTCGAGCACGCTGTAGGCCGGGCGCTTGGCGGGGGTGGGGTAATCCTGGGTGCGAATCGGGCGGATTGGTATGGCCTTATCAAGCAGGCCGAGCGCCAGGGCCTCTTCCTGGATGGCGAGGGCAAAGTCATACCAGCTTGCCACACCACTGTCGGTCCAGTGATAGATGCCGCGCAGATCGGGTTTGCTCGCGGCCCGCCAGATCGCCTGGGCGAGTGTGTGGGCCGAGGTCGGCGTGCCGATCTGATCACTCACCACCGCGAGCTGTTCGCGCTCGGCCATCAGGCGCAGCATGGTCTTGACGAAGTTGTTCCCGTGGGCGGCATAGACCCAGGCGGTGCGGATGATCAGGGCCTGACTTTGTGTGATCTCCTGCACCTGCTGCTCGCCCTCACACTTGCTGGCGCCGTAGACGCCGAGTGGGTTGGTCTGGTCGGCTGGTTGATAGGGCGTGGATTTGTTGCCGTCAAACACAAAATCAGTGGAGATGTGGATCAGCCGCGCCCCGCTGCCTTGCGCGGCACGGGCGAGATTCGCTGCACCCTCGGCGTTGACGGCATGGGCGCGTCCGGGCTCGGTTTCGGCCTGGTCCACCTTGGTGTAGGCGGCGGCATTGATGATGAGGGAGGGCGCAAAGCGGCTGACCGCCGGCCGGACCGCATCGGCCTGGCTGATGTCCAGTGTTCGGCTGTCCAGGGCGAGCAGTTCACAGCTTCCAGGAGCAGAATCTTGCAGTGCCTGCCCGAGCTGGCCGCTGGCGCCGGTGATCAGGACCTTCATGGATAGCACTCGGCAGTTTGCAGGCTGGCGGCCTTGGCATCCTTAGACGAAAGCCGAGGCGGCTGGCCATCGACGAGCGGCCAGGTGATGCCCAGCTCGGGATCATCCCATCTCAGGGAGCGCTCGAACTCGGGCGCATAGTAGTCGGTGCACTTGTAGACGAAATCAGCATAGTCGCTGATGACGTAGAATCCATGGGCAAAGCCCGGCGGGACCCAGAGCTGGTGCCTGTTGTCCACCGACAGCACTTCCCCGACCCACTGGCCAAAAGTCGGCGAGCTGCGGCGCAGGTCGACGGCGACGTCATACACAGCGCCTGATACCACCCGCACCAGCTTGCCCTGGGGCTGTTGTACTTGATAGTGCAGGCCGCGCAGGATGCCCTGGGCCGAGCGGGAGTGGTTGTCCTGGACGAAATCAGCCGTAATGCCGGCATCCAGAAACTTGCGCTTTTCCCAGGTCTCCATGAAAAAGCCGCGATCGTCACCAAAGACACTGGGCTCGATGCGGATCACGTCGGGTATGGCGGTGGGGATGAACTTCACGGGAAGACGCGCTCGTGCAGCATGCTCAGAAGATACTGGCCGTAACCATTCTTTTTCAGGGGCTGGGCCAGGCGCTCGACTTGTGAGGCATCGATGTAGCCCATGCGATAGGCAATCTCTTCGGGGCAGGCGACCTTGAGCCCCTGGCGCTGTTCGATGGTCTCGATGAACTGGGCGGCCTGCAGCAATGACTCATGCGTGCCGGTATCGAGCCAGGCGCTGCCGCGCCCAAGGATCTCGACCTGGAGCTGCTTCATGGCGAGATAGCGGGCGTTGACATCGGTGATCTCGAGCTCACCGCGCGGGGACGGGCGGATCTCGCGGGCGATGTCCACCACCTGGGCATCATAGAAGTACAGGCCAGTCACCGCATAGCTCGAACGGGGTTGCGTGGGCTTTTCCTCCAGGCCCACAGCTCGCCCGGAGGCATCGAACTCGACCACGCCATAGGCACGCGGGTCCTTGACGTGATAGCCGAACACGGTGGCGCCCTGGGGCTGCTGGCAGGCGCGCTGCAGAATGTCGCTCAGGTCATGGCCGTAGAAGATGTTGTCGCCGAGCACCAGGGTGCAGGGGTGCTGGTTGATGAACTCGCGGCCAATGAGAAAGGCCTGGGCCAGGCCATCGGGCGAGGGCTGCTCGGCATAGGAGAAGTCCAGCCCCCAGTCCGAGCCGTCGCCGAGTAGCTGCGCAAAGCGCGGCAGGTCCTCAGGCGTGGAGATGATCAGGATCTCGCGTATCCCCGCCAGCATCAGCGTGGACAGGGGATAGTAGATCATCGGCTTGTCGTAGATGGGCATGAGCTGTTTGCTCACTGCCCGCGTCAGGGGATAAAGCCGGGTGCCAGAGCCCCCGGCCAGTATGATGCCCTTGCGGGCCGCGCTGCTGCCGTGCATGCAAAACTCTTCTTTGGTGGTTACTTCACTTCACTGGCGACCTTGGCAAGCATATCACGCTCCTCACCATTTAGCTCCTGGCAGCATTCGCTCAAATACTGGGCGAAGCCCTGCCCCACCTGGGGGTGCTTGAGGGCGTACTCGACGGTGGCCTTGAGGTAGCCGAGCTTGTCGCCGCAGTCAAAGCGCTTGCCCTCGAAGGAGTAGGCGAGGATCTGCTTTTCCGAGAGCAGGCCGGCGATGCCGTCGGTGAGCTGGATCTCGCCGCCGGCGCCCTTGGGCGTCTGCTCCAGGTGATGAAAGATGCGCGAGGGCAGGATGTAGCGGCCGATCACGGCCAGATTGGAGGGGGCGTGCTCGGGCGCCGGCTTCTCGACGATGCCGCTGACCTGGAACAGCCTGTCGTCCCAGGGGCGGCCATCCACCACGCCATAGCTCTTGGTCTCGGCACGCGGTACTTCCTGCACCGCCAGGATGCCGACATTGAAGCGATCGTAGCGCTCGACCATCTGCGAGAGCACCGGCTGCTCGGCCATGATCAGGTCATCGGCGAGCAAGACGGCAAAGGGCTCGTCATTGATCACGGGCTTGGCCATGAGCACCGCATGCCCCAGGCCCAGCGGCTGGCTCTGGCGGATGAACACGGCGCTGACGTGGCTCGGGAGGATGCGGCGCACCTGCTCCAGCATGGCATGCTTTTGCCGGGCTTCGAGTTCCATCTCCAGTTCATAGGAGACGTCGAAGTGATCGGCGATGGCGCGCTTGCCCCGTCCGGTGATGAAGATGAGCTGATCGCAGCCGGCGGCAATGGCCTCCTCGGCGGCATACTGGATCAGGGGCTTGTCCACGACCGGCAACATCTCCTTGGGACTGGCCTTGGTGGCCGGCAGAAATCGCGTGCCCAAGCCACCCACCGGAAATACCGCTTTGCGAATCTTCATCGTGCCCCCTTTCATGGTCCTGGTCATAGATAGTCACGAATCCTAATCCCGTCCAGAACTCGCCACAAGTTACTAATGGCCGGATTGAACCTAACGGGACCAGAGATACTTGTGCAGCAGATTCAGGCGCTCGGCCTGTTCGGGATCCTGGCGCTGGCGCTCGGCGGCCTCCCGGATGAAGGCCCAGAAGATGCCGATGAAGAGACCGACCACGCCCGCCAAGGCCACCATCAGCGTACGTTTTGGCTTGCTCTTGTAGGCCGGCGGCGTGGCGATATCAAGCACCTGGATCAGTGGCGCATTGCGGGCCTCTTCGAGGCGTGCCATTTCAACCTGTTTGGCCATCAGCTCGAACAGGGTTTCGCGGTATTTGACCTCGCGGAACTGGCGCGTGTACTCCAGCCCAAGCTCGGGCACCTTGCCGGTCGGGATCATGATGTCGCCCGCCGCTGAATTACGCTGCTCCAGACGCTTGAGGCCGGCGCGCAGTTCATCGAGCTCCTGCTGCGTCCGCTGCAGGTCCGGATTTCCGGGGGCGGCGTAGGCGCGCATGCCGGCAAGCTGCACTTCCTTGGCGGCGATCTGGGCCCGTGCCTGTGCCACGGCCTGGATCACGGCCGAGGCCTGGGAACCCGGCTCGATCAGACCCGTTCTTTCCTGAACGCTCCTGAGCTGGTCCTCGGCATTGGCCAGATGTACCTGGGCATCCTTGAGTTGCCTCTCGAAGAAAACCCGTTTTTGCGAGGCTTCCGTCAGCGCCAGCTTGTGCGTCAGCCGGTCCAGGGCTTCTGGATAGGCATTGGCGAGCCGGGCGGCAAAACGCGGATCCTTGTCATCCACAGAGATGCTGATGATGCCGTCCTTGCCGGCCTTGACCTCGGTCCGGCCCTCCAGGGCATTGAGGGTGTCGTCGAGCGTTTTCGTTTCATAGCGCTTCTGCAGGCCGAACTGTTTGATCAGCATGCCCCTGATCTCGCGGCTCTCGAGCATGCCGATATAGAGGTCGTTGGAGTTCTTGATTCCGAGCGCGCCACCTGCCAGCCCTGCCGCACCGCCCAGAACCTGGCTCAGCATGGCGGCCGCGCCACTGTCCTGCTGCTGTGGCGGCAGGAGTTTGGTGGTGGCGGTATAGACCGGGCGCATCAGCAGGCTGATGACCACGGCGGCGAGCACAAAGAACAGGGTGACCGAGAAAATCAGCTTTTTGCGCTTGGCCAGCACGATCAAGAGATCGAGCAGGGATATCTCGTCCTCATCCTCTTCCGGCCGGTTTGAAGGATTGGGAGCCGATTCAGTGTTTGTATAGGTGTTGCTCATGGGCACTCAGAGTCTTACGGCAATCAGGGCCGTCGTGGCAATCTGCATCATGATCTGGGTGATGTCCCGCAATTCCCGCAGCCAGGATATCCGCTGGGTCTTGGGTGGCACTACCAGGGTGTCACCCGGCAATGCGGGATCCCCCTCGACCCCGCGTAACCAGCCGCGCTGGGTATTGCTGATCACCGAACCATCGGCGCGGATGATGTACATGGTGCCCAGGTCGCCATCCCGGTTCGCCCCGCCAGCCTGGGCCAGATATTCCCCGAGATCGGTCCTTGGCCGGAAAATGAAGGCATTCTGGTTGAACACCGAACCCATGACGTTGACCAGTTCAGGCCGGGCAGGGATCAGCAGGCGGTCGCCGTCCTCCAGCGCCAGAGGCGGCATATCGGATAGTTCCCGGGTGCTCGGCTTGAGTCCGAGCACGATGCGGCCCTGGGGCTGGATCTGCCGCAAACGGGCCAGCAGCGCGCGCTGCGCCTGGACCTGGGCCTGGGCGGATGCTGCGGATTCCGCACTCAAGGCCCCGGCGGCGGCACGCGCGGCACTCTGGTTGATGTCCTGTTCCAGCCGGTCGAGGCTCTCGGCCAGGCGTTCCTTTTGCATCCTGCGCACGGATTCGCGGGTGAGATTTGCGGCAAACAGATAGGCCTGGCTGGTCAGGCCCCCCGCACGCTCGATGATCGTGGTCAGATTGTCGCCAGGCTGGACCTGATAGATGCCAGGCCGCTTGACCTCGCCCTCGAGGCGCACGAACTTGGTCTTTTTCGCTTCGGGAACCTGGACGTCATCCTTGGAGAAGATGGTGATGACATCGCCGGGCTGCAATAGCAGGTTGTTTGCGGGATGCCCTTCCAGGATTGCCTGGCCGAGGTTGAAGGGGATCAGTTCAGTGCTGAGATCACTCTGGCGGACACGCTCGATGACAGCATAGTCCCAGTTGGGCTCGGGCAGGGTACGTACCACTTCCTGCTGGGTACCTAGGGTTTTGCGGGGACTCTCCGAGGAAGGCTGCGTTGCGCCGGCATCGGCTTCATTGAGATTGGGGTCATATAGCCTGGTTCCATATTGCTTGGCTTCGTATTGCTTGGCTTCGTATTGATTGTTTTCATATTGTCTGACCGCATCGCTGGGTTGCTGCTGGTAGGGCTTGAGCTGGGCATAGAGCCGGCTCCAGTATGCCTGGTTGATCAGCGCGTCGCGGGAAGGAATCAGGTCGCGGATGCGCATGCCTTCACGCCAGGGGTAACGCCCGGGCCAGGCCACATTGCCGCGCAGGGTCACGGCATTGTCGAACCGGGTGGGCACGGCGAACACCCGCACCAGGTCGCCGTCCTGCACCGGGCGCATGCGTCCAGCGGCATCCAGCGGGAACTCGGCTATGCGCCGGCTTTCACGGTTGATGATGCGTTCGAGATTGACCTTCTGCCCATAGGCCGTGGAGGCCAGCCCGCCGGCCAGTTGCAGGAGGTCTTCCAGGCTGGTGGGGCCTTTCAGCTCATAGATGGCTGGGACATTGACATTGCCCGCCACCGCCGCCAGTGGACCGACTGGCGGAATGAAGATGACGTCGCCCGGCAGCAATTGCACATCCCGGGATTTGTCGCCACGCAGCAGCAGATCATAGAGATCGAAGTCCACCACGACCTGGCCATTGCGCTTGAGCTGGACATGGCGCAAAGAACCTTGCGGCGTCGGCCCGCCGGCCGCGAACAGGGCATTGACCAGCGTGCTCAGGGCGGAAATGGTGTAGGTGCCGGGCTGCCTGGCCTGGCCCATGACAAAGACCTGGATGGAGCGTAGCTGACCAAGGCTGACATCCAGATCGAAGTTCTGGTAGACGCGGCCTATCGCGGTACGCAGATAGTCCCGTAGCGAGGAAAACTTCAAGCCGGCAACATGCACATTGCCCACGGTTGGCACATTGAAGTTACCGTAGCGGTCCACCGTGGCCCGGTAATCGATGTCCACCTGGCCCCAGGCCCGGAGCATGATTTCATCGCCGGGGCCTACCACGTATTCCGCCGGTACCGGGGTATCCTGCACCGGGGCGAAGGTGGAAGGAGCCTGACTGAAGAACTGATGCCCAAAAAGCGGCAGATCCGTTGAAATGCCGAGATTCTCGCCCTTGGCAAGAAATTGCTGAAAGAGGCTGGGGGCGGCTGGGGGGTTTACGGGCAGGAAGAGAGAGCTCTGCTGTCCCTGGTATTGCTTGTCAGCAGTTGCCGAGCTCGTGGACTGATTTCCGGAAATGGTTGGCTTGCCGGAACTTGGCAAAGTCTGGGGCAACAGGGAAAAGGAACCGGGCATTCCTGGCTGGCCATAAGTCGGGCTTGGCACATTCAGGCCTTGCGCGTCATTATACGCGTTCCTGGGATCCAGATTCTGCGCCTGAGCCTGTACCATCATGAACACGAACAAGACCAACAAGGCTATCGCTTTTCTCGCCCATAGCCGGGAGAATTTCGTCATCCCCAACCCTTTTCGCCGCTTTGGAAAATCAAGGAAAATAAATGAGAAACTCCAAAACCGGGCGCATGCCTGCCACCCTGTTGCGTTCTCTTCTTGTTGTGACGAGCCTGTTCACCTGCCATGCTGCATGGTCCCAGGACTATAGCACCGGCGCGAAACCACCCATCTCCGACCAAATGCGCACGCCAGACGCGCCATCCTCAGGGGGATTCCTGGTTGAACCGCAAGCTGGGTCGCGGTCGGCAATGGCGCCAGAATCCGCCCCACAGGACTTGCCACGGGGATCCATTGTAGCATCAAGGCCCTGGTGGGATACAACGCTCGGCAAGACCGGGATCGCCCTGGGTGTCACCGCGCTTTCCACGCTGGGAGACCGGGAACTGGACCGCTGGGCCAGCGAGCATCCGGATAACGATATCCGCCGGGTACTCGGAGATACCAAGGACATCCTGCCGATCTATGCCATCGGCTTCGCTGCCGCCACCAGTTTCCAGAGCCCCTGGGCCAATGAGAAGCTTGCCCATGCCTCCAGCGTGGCACTGGCGGCCACTGCCTTGACTTACGTGGAGACGGTGGCGATCAAGCAACTCGTCGGCCGGGTACGCCCCAGTGATACCAACGATCCCTATGAGTTCGAGCCTTTCGGCAGCCGCTACGATGTGCTGTTGAACGGCCCGTCCTTCCCTTCCGGACATACCTCCCTGTCCTGGGCCGTGATCACGCCCTATGCCAAGGCTTATGACGCGCCCTGGCTTTATGCCATTCCCGTGATCTCGGGGGCAGGCCGGGTGATGGATGACGCCCACTGGCTTTCGGATGTGGTGGGCGGGGCGTTTCTGGGCTATTACACGGCGGATTTTCTTTACCGGCACTTTCCCAAGGGGGATGTCGGGATGGTGTTTACCGGGAAAGGCCTGATGATCCTGAAGCAGTTTTGAAAGGGGCGGGCGGCTTGCCGCGCTTGCGGCAAGCCTGCCGGATCAGCGCCTGGCCAGGGAACCGGTAAAGTCTTTCACCGATGGCAGCGCCAGGCCTCTGCCGATGCCCTCGTATTCGAAGCCCAAGGGCTGGAGTTCCTCGGGGTCGTACTGATTGCGGCCATCGAGGATGATCGGGGCCTTGAGGAGGCGTTTCATGGCGGCGAAATCCGGGTGGCGGAAGGGCTTCCATTCGGTCACCAGCACCAGGGCATCCGCCCCTTCCAAGGCCTCGTACTGATGCGCCGCGAGGCTGAGCCGCCCGGCCTCGAACCACGCTGCCGGCCACTCCTTGCGAGCGGCATCCATGGCCACCGGATCATAGGCCCGCACGCTGGCGCCGGCATTCAGCAGGGCCTCGATCAGCACCCGGGCCGGCGCTTCGCGCAGGTCGTCGGTACCGGGCTTGAAGGCGAGCCCCCAGACGGCGAAGGTGTGGCCGCGCAGGTCGGACCCAAAGCGGCGGCTGAGCTTCTGGAAGAGCACCTGCTTTTGCGCGGCATTGCGGGCCTCCACGGCATCGAGCACCGGCGTGGCGTAGCCGCGCGCGTGCGCGGTGCGAATGAGCGCCTGCACGTCCTTGGGAAAGCAGGACCCACCATAGCCGCAGCCGGGATAGATGAAGTGCGAGCCGATGCGCGAATCCGAGCCGATGCCCTCGCGCACGCTCTCGACATCCACGCCCAGCAGATCACAGAGATTGGCGATCTCGTTCATGAAGGAGATCTTGGTTGCCAGGAGGGCATTGGCGGCGTATTTGGTCATCTCGGCTTCCTTCACGCCCATGTAGATGACCCGCTCGCGATTGCGGTTGAAGGGCGCGTAGAGCTTTTTCATGATCTCGCGGGCCCGTTCGCTCTCGCAGCCGACGATGATGCGATCAGGACGCATGAAGTCGGCGACGGCCGCGCCTTCCTTCAGGAATTCGGGATTGGAGACCACATCAAAGGGGATTTTGACGCCCCGGACATCGAGTTCGGCCTGGACGGCGGCGCGGACCTTGTCGGCCGTACCCACCGGCACGGTGCTCTTGTCGACGATGACACTGTAGCCATCGAGATGCCGCCCGATCTGGCGGGCCACCGCCAGCACGTACTGCAGGTCGGCAGAACCGTCCTCGCCGGGCGGGGTACCCACGGCAATGAAGTAGACCTTGCTGTCCTGCATGGCCTCGGGCAGCTCGGTGGTGAAGTGCAGTCGATCCTCGGCGCTGTTGCGCAGCACGATCTCTTCGAGCCCCGGCTCATAGATCGGCAGGACGCCGGCCTTGAGCCCTTCGATCTTGCCGGCATCCACATCCACACAGGTCACGGTCCGCCCCATCTCGGCAAAACACGCCCCTGTCACCAGCCCAACATACCCCGTCCCAATCACCGTGAGATTCACGCAGCAGTCCTCAAAATTGGATTCAACCTGGGGGATGATATCGGATTCCGGCTTTTGGTGGAATGATCAGCAACAGGCGGCTCATGGCCGCCCTTGACCTGAATCGGGAGATCCCGCACTCTCAGTAGGCGCCCTTGCGGGCCAGCACGACCTGCACGGTCTTTAATAGCACCACGATGTCATACCAGAGGCACCAGTTCTTGACGTACCAGGCATCGAGGTTGATGCGGTCGGTGAAAGTGGTTTCGCTGCGGCCACTGACCTGCCAGACGCCGGTGATACCGGGCCGGGCTTCCTTGTACATGTTGATCGAGTCACCGTAGTCCGGCAGTTCACGCGCCAGTAGCGGCCGGGGGCCAACCAGGCTCATTTCGCCGATGAAGACATTCCAGAGCTGCGGCAGTTCGTCGAGGCTGGTCGCGCGGATCCACTTACCGACCCGTGTCACCCGTGGATCATTCTTGAGCTTGAAGTTGCGCGAGTATTCCTCGCGAATCTCGGGCCGCTCCTGAAGCCACTGGGCAAGTACCTCATCGGCGTTTTCGACCATGCTGCGGAATTTCAGGCATTTGAAGAGCTGACCATTGCGGCCCACGCGCTCCTGGCGCAGGAATGCCGGACCAGCATCTTCACGCCGGATCTGCCAGATGATGAACCCGATGACAGGCGAGAGCAGCAGCAACAGCAGACCCGATGTAATGACATCGAAGCTCCGCTTGAGAAACTGCGCCCCTGAGCGGCTCAGGTTGTTGCGGACTCGCAGCAGCAGGACCTCATGGCGAAAGAAGTGCGTCACTTCCATGCCCATCAGGGGTAGACCACTGATCGGCGGGACGATGTTGATGTCGTGGTGACGCAGGCTCAGACGCTGCAGCAGCTCCTGATTCTCGTAGGAAGCTCGAAAATTCAAGGCCACGACGACATGCGGATTGCCGAGACGCTCCAGGGTCAGCTCCGGATCGTCTCCGAGGATGATGACCGGGATCCGGTGGCCATTGACCTCCATGTATTCCGGCAGGGCATTTGCATTTTCACCCGGCTTTGGCGCCACGGCGAGAAAACCAATGACGTCGAAGCCGAGCAGCGGCTCGCTCCAGAGTGCGGCAGCAGCATCCCGGGCATTCTGGCCGGCGCCAATGACGACCGTTGGACGCACCCAGCCACCCAGGCGAATCAGGGCCTTCTTGATCTGCACGCGTATCAGGGGGATCAGCAGCAAGGCCAGCAGCCAGGTACTGATCATCCACGCCCGCGAGAACTCCCACTTGCCCACGAAACCAAGCGCCGCATCGATGATGGCGAGCGTTACGATGACCTTGAGAATTTGCTGCAACTCGTCCCAGAAGGGCCGGCGCTGGGAATAATGGCCAAAGGCCAGGAACCAGGCGATGGCGATGCCGGACAGGAGCACGAAAAGCAGAGAGCGCAGCTCGCCCTTGTTGCCCCACCACTCCACGAAAGCCGTGGAGAGCTCCATGAAGGACGTGCCATTCCAGACCCAGTAGCCCATGCGTCCCAGAAAGAACGCGAGTGACAGGGCAAACAGATCTCCCAGCAGCAACAGCACCTTCGCTGCATGCGTGCTGAGCATGAAGGTTCGAAATGTAGGTTGCCGCGAAACAGCGATGTTGCTCATGCAAACCTCCTCACATCCGGACCGCAAAAGGATGCCTGTCGCCACTGGTGGCAGCCTGAACTGCCCCCCAGCAGCGGTGCAACGCCCAAGGACGCGCCAGCTTTAGCCTTCAGGCCCGTCCATACTGGTCATCGAAGCGCACGATGTCGTCTTCTCCAAGATATTCGCCGCTTTGCACCTCGATCATGACCAGGTCGATGACCCCCGGATTGCTGAGGCGATGGGCGGTGCCGTAGGGGATGTAAGTGGACTCGTTCTTGCGCACCAGGATTTCGCGTTCGCCATTGATGACCCTCGCCATCCCGGACACCACCACCCAGTGTTCGCTGCGATGATGGTGCATCTGCAAGGACAGAGAGGCACCCGGCTTGACGACGATGCGCTTGATCTTGAAGGCGCCGCTCTCTTCGAGCACGGTATAGGTGCCCCAGGGACGATGGACGGTGCGATGCAGGCGGTAGGCTTCGTGATCCAGGAGCTTGAGTTGCTCGACCACCTTCTTGACATCCTGGGTGCGATCCCGATTGGCGACCAGCAGGGCATCCGGGGTATCCACAATCACCAGATTCTCCACGCCGACCGCTGCCACCAGCCGGTCATTGCCACGGATGAAGCAATTGCTGGCATCCACCAGCACGGTTTCGCAATCGACCCGGTTGCCGTCGCCATCCGCCTCGGTGAGCTCGCTGACGGCGCTCCATGAGCCAATATCGCTCCAGCCGAAATCGCCGGGCACCACGGCCACGTCGGTGGCCTGTTCCATCACCGCGTAATCGACGGAAATGTCCGGAATGCTGGCAAAGCAAGCAGGGTTCAGCTCGAGCGGTTGCTGTTCCAGGGCAGAGGCTTCCCAGCAGGCCACGGCGCCTTCATGAACAGCAGGAGCGTGTAGCTGCAGCGCTTCCAGGTAGGCGCCGGCGGTAAAGCAGAACATGCCCGAATTCCAGAGATGGCGTCCGCTTTCGAGATAGGCCGTGGCCGTCATGAAGTCGGGCTTTTCGACGAAGCGCCTGACCGTGCAGGATGCTGACCGGGTATTGCTGGATGCCGCGTCTTCCACGCCGGCCAGGACCAGATCCTCACTGGTTTCGATATAGCCGAATCCAGTTTCCGGGTAGCTTGGCCGGATGCCGAAAGTAACGAGCCGGCCCTCGCGGGCCTGCTCTGCTGCCAGATCGACCGCCCTGGCGAAACGGGCCTGATCATTGATCAGGTGGTCCGCGGGAAGCACGAGCATGACCGCTTCCGGCCCTTCAAGCGCCTGCAGCCGCAAGGCAGCCATGGCGATCGCTGGCGCCGTGTTGCGCCCTACCGGCTCCAGCACGTAGTCAAAGGAAAGATGTCGGGCTTCCTTGATCCGGGCATATTCATCCCGGGTCCGAAAGAAATATTCGCGATTGGTCAGGGTCAGCACACGCTGCACCCTTGGCAGGACAGCCACTCGACGCAGGGTCTTCTGCAGCAGACTCTGGCCATCGGCCAGCTGCATGAATGGCTTGGGATGCGCCTCCCGAGAGACCGGCCAAAGCCGGGTTCCCGCACCACCGGACAAGATTACAGGGGTCAACATGCATTGCTCCTCATCTGAAACGGACTGCATTCAATGAATCCAGGGTAGTAAAGCCATTTTCTGCAAACGGCCATGCCCACATGTTATTGGTATTGCTGGCTTGCATTGTATCTTTCAGTTCCATGTTTGGGATACCACGAACGACCTAAGCCATTGTGGGCAGATAGCCCCGCAATACCGCATTTGCAACTTGCCTGTACGCCGCCTTTCGGCCATGGCCTACAGCAACCGTGCCGAATGGCGCGAGAAAATGGGCATTGTTCCAAAAAAACCGGGCAGGGCCCTTTGGGCCCTGCCCGGCACTGGCCAGCAAGATGTTAGTTGCTGTTGTTCTTCAGGAACTCGATCTGCACGAAGGGATTGAGCAGGCTGGACACGAACTGCAGCGATGGCAGGACCTGACCGATCACTTCGTTCCAGCCACCAACCTTGCCCAGCGGCACATAGACGATGTCGCCCGAGGCGAGCTCGAACGGCGCCGCCTCACCCTTCATGATGCGCCCGGCATTGACCTGGATGAACTGGGCACGATCACCTTCCGCCCGAATGATGCGCACGTCCTCCAGACGACTGCGGGTGATATCGGTGGACGTCAGGCCGGCCTGACTAAGTGCCTGCAGGAGATCCATGCGGCCGCCCGTGAAAGGCACGGCGCCGGGCTTCGATACCGCACCAAACACAAAGGCCTGCTGGCTGGCCTTGTCCGGCACGAAAATCGTGTCGCCCGGCCGCAGACGAATGTTCTGCGCGAGATCCCCCTGACGCAGGAGACGGTTGAAGTTGATGGGCAGCTTCTGGCCGTTGCGGGCGACATAGGCGCCGCGCAGATCCGCAGTCTGCATATTGACTGATCCACCCAACGCGAGCACATCCAGGAGATTCAGGGGCCGGTCGGAATACTTCAGGCCGGGCTGCGTGAACTCGCCCAGCAGGTTGTAGCGCATGCTGGTACCCGTATCCAGTTGCACGGAAACGGAGGGGTCCTTGAAGTAAGTACTCAAACGCTGCTGGATCAGATCACGGATTTCGCTGGCGGTTTTGCCGGCTACCTGAATGCTGCCGACCAGCGGCATCTGGATCGTGCCGTCATTATCGACCCGGGTTCCGCGCACACCGTTGGTGTTGCTGCCCTGCTGGATGTTGTACAAACCGCCGGACAGTTCCGGATGCTGATAGACGTCGATGCGCAGGATGTCTCCCGGGCCGACACGATAACTGATTCCCTGCTGCTCATCGAGCCTGGACTGTCTCAGGGTCTCGTCGAGCAGCTTGGATTGCTGGGCCGTCACTGCACTGGGCATGGAAATGGACTTGGTGCTGACGGTGTCGTTTGTGGTAGGCGTACTGGCACATCCTCCCAGGATCATGAGAGTGGCGAGTCCGAGAGCTGCCGAGCTGAAGCGCAATTTCGTATTCAAGGTTTCCTCCCTGTATCGTCAGACCGAACCTTTCCACGATCCAGAATTCTGCCCGGGTTATCGGGTGGAGACCAGCCCGGAGCCTGGATTCGTACTGGTGCAGCCTTTGAGTGGGTTGAGATCAGTCATTATCAGTGGAAGAGGCGCGCCAAGCTCAGATCGCACCCATGCCACCCGTTTTGCAGCCGGACAGAAAATGGCCGAAGCTGCGTGCATTTTGCGCAACTACTCTGGCACGGTTTGTTGCAGGGAAATATCGGACAATTGCCCTAGATCGCAGGTAGGAAATCCAGCCCGCCGCTTGGGGCGCTTCGGGCGGGAAGGCAAGGCTTGGGTGCGGAGCTGGGTGCCCCGCCAGTGCCCCGAAAAAGAAAAAGGGCCTGGCGTTTCGGCACCAGGCCCTTGATATTCTGGTGGCGCTTCAGGGACTCGAACCCCGGACACGCGGATTATGATTCCGCTGCTCTAACCAACTGAGCTAAAGCGCCAATGAGGGTGATATTTTGTACGAAAATGGCGAAAAGTCAAGCCGTCAGACGTTGAAGCGGAAGTGCACCACGTCACCGTCATGCATCACATATTCCTTGCCTTCGAGGCGCGCCTTGCCGGCCTCGCGGGCCCCCTGCTCGCCCCGATATTGAATGAAATCCGGGTAGGCGATGACTTCCGCGCGAATGAAACCGCGCTCGAAATCGGTGTGGATGACGCCGGCTGCCTTCGGTGCCGTATCGCCGCGATGAATGGTCCAGGCACGCACCTCCTTGACCCCGGCGGTGAAATAGGTCTGCAGGCCCAGCAGTTCATAGCCGGCGCGGATCACCCGGTTGAGCCCCGGTTCCTCCAGGCCCATGTCCTTGAGAAACTGCAGCTTGTCGGCCTCGTCGAGCTCGGCGATCTCCGCTTCCATGGCGGCACAGACCGGCACGACCTGTGCCGCTTCGCGCTCGGCCCAGCCCCGCACGGTATCCAGCAAGGGATTGTTCTCGAAGCCATCCTCGGCAACGTTGGCGATCACCATGGCGGGCTTGGCGGTCAGGAGACAGAGCGGCGTCAACCAGGCCATTTGTTCGGCATCCGCAACCAGGCTGCGGGCGGTGTGGCCCTCATCGAGATGTGCGACCAGGCGCTCGAAAAAGGCGCGCTCTTCCATTGCCTCCTTCTTGCCGGTCTTGGCGTTCTTCTGGGCGCGCTGCAAGGCACGCTCGGCGGTCTCCATGTCCGCCAGCACCAGTTCGGTGAGCACGACATCGAGGTCGCTCACCGGGTCAACCTTGCCAGCCACATGGACCACGTCCGGGTCCTCGAAGCAGCGCGCCACGAAAGCAATCGCGTCCGTTTCGCGGATATGGGCCAGAAACTTGTTGCCCAGCCCCTCCCCTTGCGCCGCGCCCGCCACCAGGCCGGCGATATCGACGAATTCCATGCTTGCCGGCACGACGCGCTCGGGCTTGACGATTTCCGCCAGGGCGTCCAGACGCGGGTCGGGCACGGCGACGATGCCGACATTCGGCTCAATCGTGCAGAACGGGTAGTTCTCGGCGGCGATACCCGCCTGGGTCAAGGCATTGAAGAGGGTTGACTTGCCGACATTGGGCAGGCCGACGATACCGCATTTGAATCCCATGATATGCTCCAGGCCTATCCGGCGCTGTGTAAGGAATGCATGGCCGCTTCCAGTCGATCTGTCAGCACCTGGGGCAGAACCTCCAGGGCTCGATCGATGGCGCCATGAATCAGAGTCTCGTCCGCCGCGCTCGGGCGTCCCAGCACGTAATTCACCACCTGATCGCGATGTCCGGGATGCCCGATGCCAATGCGCAGGCGCAGATAATCCCGGCTGCCCAGTCTCGCGTCGATGTCCTTGAGACCGTTGTGACCGCCATTGCCGCCGCCCCGTTTCAGACGCACCACGCCGGGCGGCAGATCCAGGTCATCATGGGCCACCAGGATGCGTTCCACCGGTATCCGGTAAAAGCGCGCGACGGCGGCGACCGCCTCGCCACTACGATTCATGAACTGCTGCGGAAGACAGAACCAGGCTTCCTGCGCCTGGATCAGTGCCCGCCCGAGCAGGGCCTGATAGCCCTTGTCGAGTCGCAGCGGCGTCGCCGACTGACGCGCGAGCGCCTCCAAAAACCAGAACCCGGCATTATGCCGGGTCCGGTGGTAGTCCGGGCCGGGATTGCCCAGCCCGACCAACAGCCATGAGGCTGGCATGATGAAAAACCCTGCCTCAGGCCTCGCCGGCGGCTTCCGACTCCTCGGTCGCCGCGCCACGCGGCGCGAGCACCTGCACCACGGCCTTGTCATCACCATGGGCGAGCGCCAGAATGCTTACGCCCTCGGGCAGCTTGAGGTCCGAAAGGTGGATGCTCTCGCCCTTTTCAAGGTTGCTGACATCGACATCGATATGGTCCGGCAACCTGTCCGAGGGCGCCAGCACCTCGACCTCGACCAGGATGTGATGCAACTGGCCACCCTGCGTCTTGACGCCGACACACCCTTCTTCACCGATGTAGTTCAGCGGCACATGCACGGTGACCTTCTGGCCGGCCTTGGCGCGCTGGAAGTCCATGTGCTGCACCAGGAGCTTGAAAGGATGCATCTGCAGATCGCGGATGATCACCTGCTGGGTCGTAGCATCGGGGAAAGCAAGGGAAATCACGTGTGAAAAGACACTCTGGTCCAGGATCAGCCTGGAGATTTCGCGCTGGGACAGGGTGATGGACTGCGCGGCTTCGCCACCGCCGTAGATGACGGCCGGCACGCGATCCTCACGGCGCAGGCGGCGGCTGGGACGACGGCCATGGACCTCGCGTACTTCTACATTCAGGGAAAAATCAGTCATTGTGTTTACTCCTGCTTAAATGAGCGGGGCGAGGGTTGACGAAACCTTTCTCCCCATTGCCAAACAGGACGCGCGAATGCGCGCCATGCGAATTCATTCCATGAAAAGCGAGCTGACGGAATCCTCGTCGGAAATGCGGCGGATGGTCTCCGCGAGCAGTTCAGCCACGCTCAGGGTGCGGATCTTGCTCGATTTCTGCCCTGCCTCATCAAGCGGTATGGTATCCGTCACCACCACCTCGTCCAGCGCGGATGACTCGATGCGCGCCACGGCCTCTCCCGAGAATACCGGGTGCGTGGCATAGGCATAAACCTTGGCGGCACCCCGGCGCTTCAGCGCAGCCGCGGCTTCGCAGAGGGTCTTGGCGGTATCGACCATATCATCCATGAGCACGCAGGTACGGCCGGATACCTCGCCGATGATATTCATGACCTGCGCCTCATTGGGGCGCGGGCGACGCTTGTCGATGATGGCGAGATCCACCTCCAGGCGCTTGGCAATGGCCCGGGCACGCACCACGCCGCCGACATCCGGGGAGACCACCACGAGGTTCTCGTAGTTGCGGCGCCAGATGTCGCCGAGCAGGATGGGAGAGGCGTAAATGTTGTCCACCGGCACGTCGAAAAAACCCTGGATCTGATCGGCATGCAGATCCATGGTGAGCACGCGGTCGGCGCCGGCCGTGGTGATCAGATCCGCTACGAGCTTGGCGGTGATGGGCGTTCTGGCGCGGGACTTGCGATCCTGCCGGGCGTATCCATAGTACGGCACGGCGGCGGTGATGCGGTTGGCCGAAGCGCGTTTGAGCGCGTCGATCATGGCCAGCAGTTCCATCAGGTTGTCATTGGCGGGAGCACAGGTGGGCTGAACGACGAAGACGTCCTTGCCACGCACATTCTCCAGAATCTCGACAAACACCTCGCCATCACTGAACTCACCGACGTCCGCCCGCCCCAGCGGAATATGAAGGTAGCGAGCGATGGCCGCTGCAAGCGCCGGATTGGCGTTGCCCGTGAACACCATCATACTGCCATAGGCCATGGTGTCTATGTCTCCCTGATACAGATACTAGAGCAGCTCTGGGGCATCGCACGGAATGCGGGCGCGCCCGGCCGTCTCTGCCAGCCTCGGACTAATACTGATACGACAAAGTGGCTGGGGCGCTAGGAATCGAACCTAGGAATGCCGGAATCAAAATCCGGTGCCTTACCGCTTGGCGACGCCCCAAGAAATCGTGCTGGAACAGGATCTTACTCTAAGTTCAGTTGCGCGTGCAGGGGATGCCGGTTGCTCCCCTGGGCGGCAAAGGCGACCCAGTTTGCAGGCACGCGCCGGACGATGGACCCGGCGACCTCACGTGAATCGGCCATGCCAAAGACACAGGCGCCGCTGCCGGTCAGTCGGGGAGCCGCGATCCCCTGCCCGTCGAGCCAGTTCAGGGCCTCGCCAATGACCGGATAGCGCGCAAGCACGAGCGCTTGCAGGGTATTGTCCTGCACCCCGTCCAGAAAGTCGCGTATTGTGATGGGAGAATGGGAACGTGTCAATTCCGGATCGCTGAAGATACTGCCGGTGGAGACAGAAACACCGGGATGCAGGACCACATACCAGGGGGTGGGCAGCTCCGGCAGGGGGGTGAGTTGCTCCCCTACGCCTTCCGCCCAGGCAGCCCGGCCCCGGACGAAGACCGGCACGTCCGCGCCCAGGCCAAGGCCAAGCTCGGCGAGCTCGGCGAGACTCAGACCCAGTCCCAGCAACTGGTTCAACACAAGCAGTGTGGTGGCGGCATCCGAGCTGCCGCCGCCGAGACCGCCCCCCATCGGCAGGCGCTTGTCGACGAAGATGCCGACGCCCTCCCGTACCCCACAGGCATCTTGCAGCAACTGTGCCGCACGCACCACGAGATCACTCTCCGGCGATACTTCCGCGGCACCGGCCAGCCGGCGCGCCCCGCGCCCGGGCAGGGATACGAAGCGCAAGGCGTCACCGTAGTCCAGGAACTGGAACACCGTCTGCAGCAGATGATAGCCATCCCGGCGCCGGCCGATGACGCGCAGCATCAGGTTCAGCTTTGCCGGCGCCGGATAGGCTACCTGTTCCTCAGCCACCCTGCCCTCCGGCGGTGGAAGCGGCTGCATTCCCGAACTGCAGTTGCCAGTCCCGAATCACGGCCTTGACGCGCACCGCCTGTGGGCCTTCCGCCAGGACCCGTCCGGGCATGGCCACGCCATTCACAGGGCGATAATCCTGATAGGTCACGGTCCAGCCAGCCTGCTTCAGGATTTCCGGATTGCCCTGACTGTCATAGGTGACTTCGGCAAGCTGTCCGGGCAGGGCTTGTCCCCGCAGCCAGTAAGCAAGGCTGCTGACCGGTAGCGGCATGGGCGAACGGCCGGCCAGCACAGTTGCGGCATCCGGACCACTCGCCTCGAAACCATCGGCGAATTTCGCGTAGGCGCCCTGGGGACTCTGCTCCAGCAACATGACGGTGCGTCCCAGGGGATCGCGCATGCGCAACACCTCGGTGCCGCCCGTGCGCTGCCATTCGAAGGCGGCGCTGTTGCCCTCGTTGCCAGCCTGCACCGCAACCCGCCCCTGCGCGGACCAGGATTGGAGCTGTTCCAGTTTCTGGCTGCGTTGCGCTGGCGTTTGCGCAGGCAGCGGTTCCGGTGGCAGGCTTGCGCAGCCGCTCATTGCCAGCACGAGCATCAGCAGTGGCCAGGTGGCAGGCCTGCGAAACATCTCAAGCGAACCCATGAGCTCTCCTTAGCGCTTGATCCGCTCTTTGAGAGCGGCATTGTCGGGGTGGGCTTGCAGAGCTGACCGCCACAGCTTGCGGGCCTCGTCGTGTCTTCCGAGCGCCCAGAGCACCTCGCCGGCATGGACGGATATTTCCGGGTCGTTGGGGTACTGCAGCAAGGCTTTCTGCAGATAGTCCAGGGCTTCCTGATCGCGCCCCATCTCGTGCAGCAGCCAGCCCATGCTGTCGAGAATATAGGGATCGCGGGGCGCCAGTTGCAGCGCCTTTTTCAGCAGGATTTCCGCTTCCGGCAGGCGCTCCCGACGTTCGACCAGACTGTAGCCCAGAAAGTTGTAGGCATGGGCGTTGTCGGGCTGCAGGCGGATGACTTCGCGGATGTCCTGCTCCATGGCGGCATAGTTACGCATGCGCTCGTATATCGCTGCACGCTGATAGAGCAGATCCGGCTGCCGGGGGGCCTTGGCAATGGCCGCATCGATGATGGCCAGCGCGCCGGGGGCATCCTTTTCCTGCATGGCCAGCTCGGCCTGCAAGAGCTGGATGCGCAGGTCATCAGGCATCTTTTTCCGCAGATCGGCCAGACGGGCATGGGCCGACTTCAGGTTGCCGGCCTGGGCATCGAGCTGGATCATGCGCAAGCGGGCCTCCACATACAGGGCACCGGGACCGATCCCCTCATACCACGCCAGTGCCTGGGGCAGATTGTCCCGGGATTCCTCCAGCCGTCCCAGATAGTAACGTGCGGCAGGCTGATCAGGTGCCAGCTCCATCACCCGATTCAGGGACTGCTCGGCCCTGGACAGGTCATTTCGTTGCAGCTCGATCATGCCCATCACCAGAAAGACGTCGGGATTCTCCGGCTGCAGAGCGGCCAGCTCCTGGTACAGGGCATAGGCATCGTCCCAGCGTTCCTGCCTCAGCAGGCTGGCGGCCAGATACATGCGGGTTTCCTGGGCATTCGGGTTGCGCTGGATGTAGGTCTGCAGGAAATCGCTGGCGGCCCTGTCTCCCTGTACCTTTGACAGGGTCATGGCCACGGCCAGGGCCGCCTGCTCCCACTCCGGACGCCGCTCCAGGGCCTGGCGAAACAGAACGAGCGCCTTGTCGTCCTGCCCCATCCTGATACGCAGATGCCCGAGGGCGTAATAGGCCGCGGCCTGCTGCGGCTGCTTCTTGATCAGCATCTGCAGGGTCTGTACTGCCGGTTCATATTGCCGGCTGGCAGCCAGGATCTCGCTGAGCTGCAGATAGACGTCCATGCGCTCCGGGAAGCGCTGGGTGAGCTGCTGCAGCAGCCGCACCGCTTCGTCCCGCTGGCCGGTACCGACCAGCAGCGCGGCGAGGTATTGCGAGGGTTCGACCTGATCGGGCGCCGCCCGCGCCCAGCGGCGGGCTAGCGGCAGGGCTTCCTGCAGGCGATCCAGTTGGGTCAGCGCCTTGGTCGCGCGCTCCAGCACGCTGGGATCATTGGTATTTTCAGCGGCCTTCTTCCAGGCTTCGGCAGCAAGCGGCAGATCGCCACTTTGCAGGGCAAATTCGCCCAGCATCAGCTCGAACATGCCCTGGGCGTTCAAGGGACTCTGCCTGTCGGACAGGCGCGGCTGCGCAGTCGCCGCCTGGCGGCTGGCCGACAACAGGATGGCCGGGACTTGCGGTTGACCTGATGATTCCTGCACGCCCGACCCGCCCACTGGCTGGACGGGCAAAAGCGATCCGGCCAGGAGTTCGTTGCAGGCCAGCATCAGCCCGAGCCAGAGCCCGCCTGCCTGCCAGTTCTTTCTGCCCATGCTTGGTCCTCTGAGAAAGGATAGAAAAGGTACAGCTTGCCCACGGATCAGGAGATTGCCTGAGTTATCAGTGCAAGCTTGCATTGATCCTGGGCTTTGCGGAAAATCGACAGATTATGCCCACGCTAGTCGTATTCAACAGTCGTCAGTCCGGACAGGGTTCCGGGCAGTGCGCAAAGGCGCGAGCCGGTGGCGCCCATCCAATATGGCAGGACATGAAGATATTTTCCCTGGGATTAAATCACACAACCGCGCCGGTCGAAATCCGCGAGCAGGTCGCCTTCGCGAGCGAAGGCATCATGCAGGCTCACCAGGATCTCGTCGCCCAGCCCGGCATTGGCGAGGCGGTGATCCTGTCCACCTGCAATCGCACAGAGATCTACTATAGCACTGATTCCGCCAGCCCCGAGAGTGTTTCGCGGTGGCTGGCGGAATACCACCACCTGTCCATCCCCGACCTGGACCCCTATCTCTATGTGCACACGGGCGATGCCGCGGTCCAGCATCTCTTTCGGGTGGCGTCGGGCCTTGATTCGCTGGTGCTTGGCGAGCCGCAGATCCTGGGTCAGCTGAAGAACGCCTATCTGCTCGCCCATCAGGCCCAGAGCGTCGGCGCCTTGTTCAATCGCCTTTTCCATTGGAGTTTTTCGGTGGCCAAGCGGGTGCGCACCGAAACCCAGATCGGCAGCCAGGCGGTCAGCGTGGCCTTTGCCGCGGTGAGTCTGGCCAGACGCATCTTCGGGGACCTGAGCGGCCAGCAGGTACTGCTCATCGGCGCCGGGGAGACCATCGAGCTGGTCGCGCGCCACCTGCGCGAGCAAGGCGTGGGCCGCGTCACGGTTGCTAACCGCAGCGCCGAGCGCGCCCGCCAGGTGGCAGAGGAGTTCCAGGGCCACGCTATCGGGCTCGGGCAGATTCCGGAAGCCCTGGAAGATGCCGATATCGTGGTCAGCTCCACCGCCAGCCCTCTGCCCGTGCTGGGCAAGGGCACGGTGGAGCGCGCCCTGAAGAAGCGCCGTCACCGGCCGGTCTTCATGGTGGATATCGCCGTGCCGCGCGATATCGAACCCGAGGTCGGGCAGTTGCCGGACGTGTATCTTTATACGGTGGATGATCTGCAGGGCATCATCGAGGAAAACCTGCAGGCACGGCGTGAAGCCGCCAAGGCCGCCGAGACCATCATCATCGAGGAGAGCCTGGCCTTTGGGCGCTGGCAACAGGGGCTCGGCGCGGTCCCCACCATTCGCCTGCTGCGCGAACGCGCGGAGCAGTTGCGGCAAAGCGAAGTGGAGCGGGCGCTGCGCCTGCTCCAGCAGGGACAGGCGCCCGAGCTGGTGCTCGAGCGCCTGTCGCATGGCCTGGTCAACAAATTGCTGCACCAGCCGACCGTGACCCTGCGGGCCGCCGGTGAAGCCCGCGAGGAGCCGGCGCTGGTCGCCGCCCTGCATACCCTGTTCAAGCTGGACGAAACCTCATGAGCATCAATCCGCGCCTGCAGGCCAAGCTGGAACATCTCGCCGAACGCTATGAAGAGGTGAATGCCCTGCTGTCGGAGCCGGAGATCATTCAGGACCAGCCGCGCTTCCAGCAGCTCTCGCGGGAATATGCCGACCTGAGCCCGGTCGTGGACGCCCTGACCCGGTTTCAGACGACCCGCGACAGCCTGGAGGAAACCCGCGCCATGGCGGCTTCGGAGAGCGATCCCGAGTTGCGCGAAATGGCCGCCCAGGAAGTGGTGGAGATGGAAGCGCAGCTCGATCAGCTGCTGCTGGCCTTGCAGAAATTCCTGCTGCCGCGGGACCCCAACGACGAGCGCAACGTGTTTCTGGAAATCCGCGCCGGGGCCGGCGGCGAGGAAGCGGCGCTGTTTGCCGGGGCCCTCTTGCGCATGTACAGCCGCTATGCCGAATCGCGCGGCTGGCGCGCGGAGCTGATCAGCGCTTCGGAATCGGATCTCGGCGGCTACAAGGAGGCCGTGGTGGAAATCAGCGGGCGCGGTGCTTACTCGCGCCTGAAATTCGAGGCCGGTGGCCATCGCGTGCAGCGGGTACCGGAAACCGAGACCCAGGGCCGGATTCACACCTCGGCCTGCACCGTGGCGGTGCTACCGGCCGTGGATGAAATCACCGGCATCGACATCAACCCCGCCGATCTGCGCATCGATACCTATCGCGCCAGCGGCGCCGGCGGCCAGCACATCAATAAGACCGATTCGGCGGTGCGCATCACCCATCTCCCTTCCGGGATCGTGGTGGCCTGTCAGGAAGACCGCTCGCAACACAAGAACCGCGCCCGTGCCATGAGCCTGCTGCAGTCGAAGCTGCTGGAAGTGGAGCAGGAGAAGCAGAGCAGCGCCCAGGCCAGCGCGCGCAAGCTGATGGTGGGTTCCGGGGATCGCTCCGAGCGCATCCGCACCTACAATTTCCCGCAGGGGCGGATCACCGACCACCGCATCAACCTGACCCTCTACAAACTGGAACAGGTGCTGGCGGGCGAGCTGGACCTGCTGATCGAGCCGCTGATCAGCGAATACCAGGCCGATCAGCTCGCCGCGCTGGGCGACTAGTCTCGCCTATTCTTCCACCTGCAACTCGGGTGTCGTCCCCAGGGCGCTGCGCAGCCCCGGATCCTCGCGGCCCTGGCGCATGCATTCGAGCTTGATGGCCAGTCGCACCTCGTTGATCGAGTCGGCATTGTGCAGGGCATCCTCGTAGCTGATTTCCCCATCCATATAGAGCTTCAGCAGGGCCTGGTCGAAGGTCTGCATGCCCATCTCGGTGGATTTGGCCATGACCTCCTTGATCGCGCCCACCTCCCCTTTGTAGATGAGATCGGCCACGGTCGGGGAGTTCAGCAACACCTCGATCGCCGCACTGCGCCCCTTTCCGTCCTTGCGCGGGATCAGCCGCTGCGAGACGACCGCCTTGAGATTCAGCGACAGGTCCATCAGGAGCTGGCTGCGCCGGTCCTCGGGGAAGAAGTTGATGATGCGGTCCAGGGCCTGGTTGGCGTTGTTGGCATGCAGGGTGGACAGGCAGAGATGGCCGGTTTCGGCGAAGGCAACGGCGTGCTCCATGGTCTCGCGCGCGCGGATCTCGCCGATGAGGATCACGTCCGGCGCCTGGCGCAGGGCGTTCTTCAGCGCCTCCTCGTAAGACTCGGTATCGATGCCCACTTCGCGCTGGTTGACGATGGACTTCTCGTGGCGGTGCAGGAACTCGATCGGGTCCTCGATGGTGAGGATGTGACCGCTGTCATGGCGGTTGCGGTAGCCAACCATGGCCGCCAGCGAGGTCGACTTGCCGGAACCGGTGGCGCCGACGAACAGGATCAGGCCGCGCTTGGTCATCGCCAGTTCGCGCAGAATCGGGGGCAATCGCAAACCTTCCAGTTGCGGGATGTCGGTCTTGATCGAACGCAGCACCATCCCGACTTCGTTGCGCTGATAGAAGGCATTGACGCGGAAGCGGCCTACCTGGGGCACGCTCAGGGCCATGTTCAGCTCCTTGTGAGCCTCGAATTCCCCGAGCTGTTCCTCAGTCATCATCTCCCGCGCCAGGGCCACGGTTTCCATGGGCTTGAGCGAGGAGCTGCCGACCGGCACGCTCTTGCCATCGATCTTGAAGGTGGGCGGCGCGCCGACGGTCAGATAGAGATCCGAGGCATTGCGCTGGTTCATCAGCAAAAGTAGATCGCGAAAACTCAAGCTACCCTTCCTTTTTCATAAGGTTTTCATAAGGCGCCAATATTGGCAAAGAGATCCCGGTTCTGGGCCTTGCGCATGGCATCTTCGGCACGCACCCGCCGGGCCTTGACCAGGTCGATGAGGTTCTGATCCAGGGTCTGCATGCCCTCGCGCTGCCCGGTCTGGATGACCGACACCATCTGCGCCACCTTGCCCTCGCGGATGAGGTTGCGGATGGCGGGCGTGCCGATCATGATCTCGTGCGCCGCCACCCGGCTGTTACCGTCGGCGGTCTTGAGGAGGGTCTGGGCGATCACGGCGCGCAGGGACTCGGACAGCATCGCGCGCACCATGTCCTTCTCGGCAGCCGGGAAGACATCGATGATACGATCGATGGTCTTGGGCGCGGAGCTGGTATGCAGGGTACCGAACACCAAGTGGCCGGTTTCGGCGGCGGTCAGGGCCAGACGGATGGTTTCGAGATCGCGCAACTCGCCCACCAGGATGATATCAGGATCCTCGCGCAGGGCCGAGCGCAGGGCGTTGGAGAAAGAATGGGTCTGCGGCCCCACCTCGCGCTGGTTGATCAGGCACTTCTTGGCCTTGTGCACGAACTCGATCGGATCCTCGATGGTGAGGATGTGCTCGTGCTTGTTCTCGTTGATGTGATTGATCATCGCCGCCAGCGTGGTGGACTTGCCCGAGCCGGTGGGGCCAGTCACGAGAATCAGGCCACGCGGCACCTCGATGATGCTCTTGAAGGCCGCGGGCGCATTGATCTGCTCCAGCGACAGCACCTCGGAGGGAATGGTCCGGAAGGCCGCCGCCGGACCGCGATCCTGCTGGAAGGCATTGACACGGAAACGGGCGACGCCGCCGAGATCGACAGAGAAGTCGACTTCCAGGTTTTCCTCGAAGAACTTGCGCTGCTTGTCGTTCATGATGTCATAGATCATGGCATGCACCGCCTTGGCATCGAGCGGTTCGATGTTCAGGCGCTTGACCTCGCCATTGATGCGGATCATGGGCGGTAATCCCGAAGACAGGTGGGTATCCGACGCCTTGTTCTTGACCGCAAAGCTCAACAGTTCCGTGATGTCCATGGCCTTCCTTCCAAATCCTGTGTCTCTCAATATGAGTGCAATGGTGTATATTAGTCGATAAATACAAATTGACTGCCCCGTCCCGGCGTGGGCGAGCAGGAATCACATGTCAGCGGACAATTGCACGGATATCGAAAGCCGCCTCCAGGCAGTGCATCAGAGAATCGCGGCCGCCGCCGGAAAAGCCGGCCGCGACCCGGCGGGCATCCGCCTGCTGGCGGTCTCCAAGGGTGTCGGCGAGGCAGGCATCCGCCAGACCATAGCCACCGGACAGCATCTCTTTGGCGAGAGCTACATCCAGGAGGCCGTGGACAAGCTGGCTGCCCTGGCGGACTGCCCGGACCTGGAATGGCACTTCATCGGTCCCATCCAGCGCAACAAGACGCAGCTCATTGCCAGGCATTTTGATTGGGTACATGGGCTCGACCGCCTGCTGATCGCTGAGCGCCTGAATGCCCAGCGTGATCCCGCCCGCCCGCTGAATGTGCTGATCCAGGTCAATGTCAGCGGTGAAGCGAGCAAGGCAGGCATTGAACCAGCCGAGTTGGATGCGCTGGTCGATGGCGTACTGCGGCTGCCGCATCTGCGCCTGCGTGGCCTGATGGCGCTGCCAAGTCCCGATCTGACTCAGGCCAGCTTGCAGTTCGGGCAGATGGCGGGCTATTTTCAGAGCCTGCGCGCCCGCTGCCCCGACGCAGCAATCGACACGCTGTCCATGGGCATGTCGGATGATCTGGAACTGGCCGTGGTGGCCGGGAGCACCATGCTGCGCATCGGCAGCGCCATCTTCGGACCCCGCGAGTACCGGCGCGCCGCGCCAGACTGACGCAAAAAGAGGAACTCATGTCCAAAGGGACCAGCAAGACGCAGAACAAGAACGGCTCCTCGGTCACGCCGGTGTCCAAGGCGCGCAAGCTGGCCATCATCGGCGGCGGCAACATGGCCCGCAGCCTGATCGGCGGGCTCCTTCACGATGGCTGGAAGCCCCGCCAGTTCCGGGTCGCAGACCCCAACGCCTCGCAACGGGACCTGTTGTCGCAGACCCTGGGCGTCACGGTATTCGAGGACAATCAGGAAGCGGCAGCAGGGGCCGATGGCGTGGTGCTGGCCGTCAAGCCCCAGGCCCTGAGCAAGGTCGCGCGCGAGCTTGCACCCGCGCTGATCCAGACCAAGCCCCTGATCATTTCCGTGGTCGCCGGCATCCGTACCGCCGACATCCAGCGCTGGATCGGGGCGCCGGTGCCCATCGTGCGGGTCATGCCCAATACGCCGGCCCTGGTGGCGGCGGGCGCTTCGGGGCTTTACGCCACGCCCGAGGTCAACAATGTACAGGTCGATTTCGCCGAATCGATGATGCGTGCCGTGGGTCTGGTGGTCTGGATCCAGCAGGAGTATCTGATGGACTCGGTGACCGCCCTGTCCGGTAGTGGGCCGGCCTATCTCTTTCTGGTGCTTGAGGCCATGGAAGATGCGGCCGTCGCGCAGGGCCTGGATCGTCGCACCGCGCGCCTGCTGACCTTGCAGACTGTGTTCGGGGCGGCCAAGATGGCGCTGGAAAGCGAGGACACGCCCGCAACCCTGCGCAGCCACGTGACCAGTCCGGGCGGTACCACGGCGGCCGGGGTGCGGGAACTGGAGCGCGGCATGCGGGACCTATTCTATCAGGCAATTGCCGCCGCGGCCGCGCGCTCGGAGGCCATTGCCAATCATTACGGTGCGGAGGGAGAAGAATGATATCAGGTAGCCTGCTCATCAGCCTGGCCAATATCATCAGTCTGGTGCTGACCCTGTATTTTTACGCCATCCTGATCCGTGCCCTGCTCTCCTGGGTCAATCCCGACCCCTACAATCCGGTGGTGCGATTCATCGTGCGCATCACCGAGCCGGTGCTTGGTCCCTTCCGCCGCCTGATCCCGCCCATCAGCGGCTTTGACATCTCGCCAATCGTCGCCCTGCTGGTGATCGAGTTCGGCAAGAATCTGCTGGTGCGCTGGCTCTACAGCATGGCGGGTCCTGGATTGACGTGAACGCTGAAAATCCTGCCTGGCACTGGCAGGATCGAGATCTGATCCTTGCCATTCATGCCCAGCCTGGCGCCAAACGCACCGAGATTGCCGGGCAGCATGGCAACGCCCTGAAAATCAGGGTACAGGCAAGACCCGTGGATGGTGCGGCCAATGCCGCCCTGATCCGCTTCCTGGCGGAACAGTTCGAGATTCCGCAACGCCGGATCAGCATCCTGCAGGGCGAGACTGGCCGCGAAAAGGTCCTGCGACTGCGGGAACCAGATCATTCTCATGCGCTCTCCCGCCTTCGTGCCTGGAACCTGGCCTGATCCCGCCTTCTCCTCCAAATCCACCTTTTGTCCTACTCCGAATGTTGGAACGCTCTGAAACTCCCCGGAACCCCTGCTCAGGCCGGTGGTCATAATCTGTACATGTTGCGCCGTTGCCACAAGCTGGCATACCGCAAAGACTTGTAGAACCGTGAAACCATCTTGATTGATGTAGCCGGATGTTCGCTATGTCAACCCAACCCAGGCAGGATCGTTGTAAAGACGTAACAATGTAGAATTGTCATGTCATTCACGAATCTGCAACTACGGAGGTCAACATGAACAAGAAGATCCTCGCAGCACTTGCTTCCACCCTGGTCCTTGGGGCGGTTGCCGTACCTGGCGCCATGGCGCAAGGATACATGTCCCAGAGTTCGGGAAACTGGACCGGGCCTTATGTGGGTGGCCGAATCGGTCTGAACAATTCCGATTCCGATATTAGCGCGGATAGCAAAACCGCATTTACCGGTGGCGCCCAACTGGGTTACAACATGAACATGGGTGGCCCGGTGATTGGTGCGGAAGGATTCATTGACTGGAATGCCTCAGCGGACCACGCCACCTACCCCTACGGACCCTTGAGCTATGGCAGCTATGTCTGGGGCGCTGACGCCAAGCTCGGCGTCGATCTGGGTCAGTTCATGCCTTATGGCAAGCTCGGCATAGCCAGCACCAATCTCACGGACGATGCCAGTGGCGATGAGTGGGGCCTGCATGGCGGCCTGGGCATTGAATATATGATCATGCCCAATGTTTCAGCCAAGGGCGAGTGGACCTACAGCCGGGCCAATATTGGTTTCCCCGAAGCTGAATTCACGAACAACAACTTCACCGTGGGCGTGAACTACTATTTCAAGTAAAACGCCCCAGCTTGCTGCGGACCGGCCCTTCGGGGCCGGTTTTTTATGCCTTACGCAAGCGGATCAGCCGAAACCAGCCACCTGCCAGCGCCGGGACGTCCGACACCAACTGCAGGCTGGATACATCACGCAGCACATCTTCAAACACCACATCCGTACGCGTGGCCAGCCTCCCGAGCAGGGGGCTGATCAGGCGCCGCAGCGGTGCCTTTTGCCCCGGCTTCAGGAATTTATCGAAGATCAGGATCTGCCCGCCCGGTTTCAGCACGCGCACGGCTTCAGTCAGCGCGCGCGCCGGCTCGGGTACCACGGCCAGGATCAGATGCATGACGATCCGGTCGAATACCGCACCGGCAAAGGGCAACTGCATCGCGTCTCCCTGTACCAGCCTCACCTGCCTGCCATCCGGGCGATCCATAGCCTTCTTCAGCATGGCCCAGGTCAGGTCCACCCCCACATAATCCGCGCCCACTGGCAGCCAGGGATAATCAAGCCCGGTCCCCACGCCATCGATGAGGATGCGCTGCCCGGCCACCTCACCCAGTCCGGCCAGGCTTTGCTGTCGCGCTCGCGCCGTCGCCCCGGCGATGAGGGCATCGTAACCAGCGGCCCAGAGCGTATAGGTCCGGCGCAGGCTCATCGTTCAGTGCAGCACGGTGGCGGTCGCCAGCCTGAAAGGCGGGATGGTGGCATCAAAGGCCCGGCCCTCGGCATCGATCATCTGATAACTGCCATGCATGCTGCCCACCGGCGTCTCCAGTACGCTGCCGCTGGTGTACTGGTAGCTGTCACCCGGCTGCAAGACGGGCTGCTCACCGACCACGCCTTCCCCGCGTACTTCCTTGGTCTCGCCGTTGGCATCGGTGATGATCCAGTGGCGGCTGATCAACTGGGCCGGCATCTCGCCCTGATTGGTAATGGTGACACGGTAGGCGAACACGTAGTGGTTCCGTTCGGGCTGGGACTGTTCCGCCAGGTAGCGGGTCTCCACCTGAATCTCGATTCGGGGTAACTGGGACATGGCAGGATCTCGTTGTCAACGGTTTCAGGGATTCCTCAGCCGGGATGCGCTGGCGGGCTCGATCAGGCCCCGACCGCCGCGGCCGGCTGCACTTCGATTTGAAAGGCACACCGCAAGGACTCGCCGGGCGGCAGGTGGATCATGTCGCGCTTGGCCAGCAGATCCGGCGGCTCGCCGACAAAGCTGGCGTGCCCCTGCCAGGGCTCGATGCAGAGAAAGGGCGCGCCCTGGGGCCTGGACCAGATACCAAGGAAGGGAAATCCGGTATAAATCACGCGGATGGAAAGCCCGCCCTGGCGCGGCTGAAATCGCACCCACTGTGACGCGGGATGGAACAGCACGATGGCGTCCTCACGAAACAGCGCTTCATCCAGGGGCAATAGATGTCCCTGCCAGGGCACGGCCCCCTGTCCGCCTGTCAACAAGCCATCCCCGACGAGATAGCGCTCGCCCTGCTCGGGCTGCTCGAAAAGCAGCACGTAATCTGTTTTGGCAAGGCCCTCTTCCAGCGGCCAGTTGAAGGCTGGATGACCGCCCACGCCGAAGGGCACGGTTTCATCACCGGCATTGCGCACCAGAAAGGCGGTCTCGATGCCCTCGCCATGCAACTGATATCGCACCCGCAGATCGAAGGCGAAGGGATAGCGGACAAGCGTTTCGGTGCTGGCACGCAAGCGCAGCGTGACGGCATCGCTGTCCTGCTGCTCAATTTCAAAGACGCTGTCCCGCGCAAAACCATGTTGTCCCAGCTGGAAGGTCTGCCCGGCGTGGGTATAGCGATCGCCTTGCAGACGCCCGACGATGGGAAAGAGGATGGGTGCCGTACGCGGCCAGTAGGCCGGATCAGCGCCCCAGATCACATTGCTGCCACCTGCGGGAATCAGCGAACGCAGCTCGGCCCCAAGCGGGTCGATCTCCGCCCTGAAAAACGCATTTTCCAGCACCACTCTGTCCATGCTCCCCTCCGGGCGTTTGCTTACAATTCCTGGAATTTTGAATACACTAGGGATTTTTCGAGCGAAAATCAAAGGATTGCCATGGCCGACAAACTGGTGATGATGCTGCTGAACACCACGCCCGAGCGCCCCCATGAGTGCGGCGCCCCTTTCTTCCAGGCCGCCGCGGCTGCGGCCATGGATATCGAGGTGGAAATCTATTTTGCCGGCAAGTCCGCCGCGCTCCTGAAAAAGGGCGTAGCTGAAAAGCTCTACCCGAGTGATGGCGGCGACAAGTCCATCTACGAGTTCATGAAGGATGCCGCTGATCTCGGGGTGAAATTCTATGCCTGCGGCGGCGCCCTGACGGGGCATGGAATCAGTGCCGGAGATTTGATCGCCGAATGCACTGGCGCGGCCGGCGGCGCGGCCTACATGGCGCGGGTGATGGATGACGAGTGGAAGGTGCTGGGTTACTAGACCCGGCTTGACTTGGCGGGCCTTGCGCTGTTTAATAGGCGGCCATTGCCCAGGTAGCTCAGTCGGTAGAGCAGAGGACTGAAAATCCTCGTGTCGGCGGTTCGATTCCGTCCCTGGGCACCAGACAAAAAGGGTCAGGCTGAAAAGCCTGACCCTTTTTCTTTGCGTCACGGAATACTTGCTCCAATTCTGCTCCACCGGGGTTGGTATGGCATCCATTCGGAAATGGCGTGAGCTGCAATGGGAGGCGCCCCCGCGTAGTTGCTGCCAAGTAGTTTAAGGACTACAATCGAGCCATAATCGATTTGAGGCAAACCGAGGCCTTCCGGAAATGGTGGACCAATCTGAAGGATGGTCGAGCCCGAGGCGCGATCTTTTCGCGGTTGGACCGTCTGGCTTATGGTCATGCGGGAGATGTGCGACCGGTCGGCCAAGGGATCAGTGAATTGCGCATTCATCATGGCCCGGGCTACCGCATATATTTCCAGCAGCGCGGCGCCACGATCATCCTCCTGTTGTGCGGTGGTGACAAAAGCACACAGGCAAGGGATATTCAGACCGCGAAGCGTTTAGCAAATGAATGGAGCGAGTCATGACCGAGAAACTGACTGTTTTTGATCCTGCCGAGGGGTTGGACTCTGATGAAGCCGTTGCCATGTTCATGGCCGGCGCGTTCGAGACCAACGATGCCGGCTATATCGCGCACGCCCTGGGAGTAGTTGCCCGAGCCAAGGGCATGGCCCAGATTGCCGCCGAAACCGGACTATCCCGCGAACAGCTTTACCGTTCGTTCAGCGAGCGCGGCAACCCGACCTTGAAAACGACGCTGGCGGTGATGAAGGCCCTGGGCATCGAACTGAGCGCCAAGGTCCCCGCCGCCCATTGACTCTCCCCCCGGCTAGCCGGGGTCCAGCAGCACATCGGCACATGCCGCGATCAGGCCCGCCAGTTCGGCCATCCTAGGCCCCCTGCATGGCGGCCTTGCTGCGCACCAGCTTGTTGTCGCGGTAATCCATCAGGGCCTGCTCGATCTCCTCGCGGCTGTTCATGACGAAGGGGCCATACTGCACCACCGGCTCCCCCACCGGCTTGCCCGCCACCAGGATGAAGCGCGCGCCATCCGGGCCGGCGACGAGTTCGACAGCGTCGCCCGGGCTCAGCACGGCCAGACTGTGTTGTGGCAGATCACTGCCGCCCAGCGCCGCGCTCCCCTCGAAAACATAGATGAAAGCGGTGTCGTTCTCACGCAGGTCCTGCCGGAAGGCGTGGCCAGCAGCAAGCGTGACATCCAGATATTGCGCCTGAGTGTTCGGATCCGAGATCGGTCCACGCGTTTCGCCATACTGACCCAGCAGCACGCGCACGCGCTCGCCATCACGATTCACCTCGGGAATCGCCTCGGGCGTGAATTCCTGATACTCGGGATCATTCATCTTTTCACGCGCCGGCAGGTTGATCCAGAGCTGAAAGCCGCGCAGCAAGCCATTGGTCTGCTGTGGCATCTCGGAGTGGATAACGCCGCTGGCGGCCTTCATCCATTGCGCCCCGCCCGCGCGCAGATCGCCGCGATTGCCCATGCTGTCCTGATGCTGCATGTGGCCGTCGAGCATGTAGGTGAAGGTGATGAAACCACGATGCGGGTGCTCGGGAAAGCCCGCGATATATTCATCCGGATTGTTGCTGCCAAAGTGATCCAGCATCAGAAAAGGATCGAGCTGGCGCAAGGCCGGGGTGCCGATGGTGCGGTGCACCGTGACGCCCGCGCCTTCGGATACCGGTCGGGCGCGGATCAGTTGCTGGATGGAACGGGTAGTCATGGCGGACCTCCTGGTTCATTCATAAACGATAGCACGGCCTCAGACAGAAAGGCGGACGATCTGCTCTATCGAAGACCACCGCTTCATGCCCAATCTCTTTGGGTTAGAGAATTGGACTCCAAATCGACGCGCTACTCAATCCGGGGAGGACATCGCCATGATGAAGTGTACGGCTGAACGTGACAGGGCTTCTGAATTCAGTCCGCTTCGCCCCCACCCTGACCTCCCGCTCAAAACCTGCTATATACTCCTACAAACGTCGGAGAAGATATGGCCGCAAGACTCAAGAAGATCCGCCTGGGCGATCTGCTGGTGCAGAATGCCGTCATCAGTCCCATCCAGCTTGAACAGGCCCTGAGCTTGCAGAAGGCCAGTGGCCACAAGCTCGGGCGGGTGCTGGTGGAAAGCGGCACGCTGGCCGAAAGCACCCTGCTCAACTTCCTGGCCACCCAGCTCAACATCCCCTTCATCGATCTCGCGCAGTTTCGCATCGATGCCGCACTGGTTCGGCGCCTGCCGGAGACCTTCGCGCGCCGCTTCCGCGCCCTGCCGCTCCAGGATCAGGGTGGCGCGATCCTGGTCGGCCTGTCCGATCCCACCGACATCTATGCCCAGGACGAGCTGTCACGCCTGCTCGGCAAGCCGGTGGAGCCGGCGGTGATCAGCGAGGCGAGCCTTTTGGAACTGCTGCCGCGCTTTTACAAGGGCACGAGCCAGGCCGCCGGCTTCGCCGAGGAACTCAAGCAGGATCTGGCGGCAAGCACGCCGGATGAACTGCTGACCGAGAGCAGCGTGGAAGACGCGCCGGTGGTGCGCTTCCTCAATGCGCTCTTAAAGGATGCGGTGCGCATGAAGGCCTCGGACGTTCACATCGAGCCGGACGCGAAGCTGCTGCGGGTGCGCTTTCGGGTGGATGGGGTGATGCACGAGCAGGTGACCGGCGAGGCGCGCATCGGCGCTTCCGTGACATCCAAGCTCAAGCTGATGGCGAATCTCGACATTGCCGAGCGACGCCTGCCTCAGGACGGGCGCTTCAATATCAGCATCGAGGGCCGGGCCTACGATATCCGCATGTCGACGCTGCCGGTGCGCTTTGGCGAATCCATCGTGCTGCGTCTGCTGGACCAGTCGAGCGCGCGCAGGCGCTTTCACGAACTCGGCATGGCGCCGGACGTGGAAGCCGTGCTGGAGCATCTGGTGCGCCAGCCGCATGGGCTGCTGCTGGTGACCGGCCCGACCGGCTCGGGCAAGACCACCACGCTCTATGCCGGGCTCAACGAGATCAACTCGGTCGAAAAGAAGATCATCACCGTCGAGGATCCGGTCGAGTATCAGCTTGAACTCGTGAATCAGGTGCAGGTCAACGCGCGCATCGGGCTGGATTTCGCTTTGGTGCTGCGCTCGGTGCTGCGCCAGGACCCGGACGTGGTGATGGTCGGCGAGATCCGCGATCTGGAAACCGCGCAGATCGCCCTGCGCGCCGCGCTCACCGGGCATCTGGTGCTGTCCACCCTGCACACCAATGATGCGGCGTCGAGCCTGACGCGCCTGGTGGATCTGGGCCTGGAGCCCTTCGTGGTGGGATCGAGCGCCATCGGTGTGATGGCCCAGCGGCTGGTGCGGCGCATCTGCCCGCAGTGCAAGACCGAGGACACGGAAGTCTCCGAAGCTGCGCGCGCCCAGTTTGCCGGCCAGCTTGGCAAGACGCCGGGCGAGCTGCGTTTTCACAAGGGGCGGGGTTGTCTGGCCTGCAACAACACCGGCTATCAGGGCCGCCAGGGCATTCATGAACTCATCCGCGTGGACGCTACAGTGCGCGCGGCACTGGAAGCCGGCAATCGCCAGGCCATCGTGGATGCCGCGCTGAAGCAGCCGCAGTATCGCCCCTTGCGCATTGCCGCGCTAAGACTCGCCAGTGAAGGCGTGACCTCGCTGGCGGAAGTGGCGCGAGTCACGGCGGAGATGGATCACTAAGCCATGGCCGAGTTTCTCTACCAGGCCCGCAACCCGCGTGGCGAACTGCTCAATGGCCGCCTGGAGGCGGGTAATGCCAGTGCGGTGGCGGCTTTTCTGAACAACAACAGTCTCATCCCGGTGGATATCCGCGAGGCGCCGCCGCCCAGTTCGCTGCAGTTGCTGATCGAGCGCCTGCGGCTGCGGCGTATCGCGCGCAAGGACATCATCATGTTCGCGCGCCAGCTCTATGCCCTGCTGCGCGCCGGCGTGCCCCTGTTATCCGCCATCGACAGCCTGCGCCAGACCTACGGCATGGATACGCAGCTCGGGCGCATCCTCGGCGAGGTGCGTGCCGACCTCGATGCCGGGCGCTCGCTTTCCGAGGCACTCGCCAGACATCCGCAGGCCTTCAGCGAGCTGTTCGTGAGCCTGGTGGCGGTGGGTGAGAACACCGGCAATCTCGACGCCACCCTGCTCGCGCTGGCGGGTTATCTCGAACGCGACGAGGACACCGCCGGCAAGGTGAAGCGCGCCCTGCGTTACCCCAGCTTTGTCGTGATCGCGCTGGCAGTGGCGATGGCGATCCTCAATTACATGGTGATCCCGCAGTTCGCCAGGATGTTCAAAAGCGCGCATGTGGACCTGCCGATCTTCACCAAGATCCTGATCGCAACCAGTGACTTCAGCACCAAGTACTGGTGGCTGGTGCTGCTGCTGGGCATTGCGCTCTGGTTTGGTGCGCGCGCGGCGGTCAATACCGACCAGGGGCGCCTGCGCTGGGACCGTTACAGGCTGCGCCTGCCGGTGTTCGGCTCGCTCATTCTCAAGAGCGCCATGGCGCGCTTCGCACGCACCCTGCAACTGACCGGCAAGGCCGGCGTGCCCATCCTGCGCGGCATCGAGCTCATCGCCAGGGCCACCGACAACCGCTTCATCGCCGAGCGTCTGCAGGGCATGAAAACCGGCGTGGAACGTGGCGAATCGCTCACCCGCACGGCGCAGGCCACGCATCTGTTTCCGCCGCTGGTACTGCAGATGATCGCGGTGGGGGAGGAATCGGGAAACATCGACGAGCTGATGGGCGATGTCGCGGATTTCTACGAGCGCGAGACCGCTTATGAGATCGAGGCATTGTCAGCAAGAATCGAGCCGATTATGCTAGTGATCATGGGGACTTTAGTCTTAGTGCTTGCCTTGGGTATTTTCCTGCCCATGTGGGACATGGCGCGGGTAGCCCACTGATTTTGCAGTCCGGCTTGTTTTATTTGCGCAAGCCGCTATTTGTCGAAAACAACAAGTTGTCCATTCACCAGGGAGGTTACATCATGTCCATGCAGGTCAAACAGCAGGGTTTCACCCTGATCGAACTCATCGTCGTCATTACCATTCTCGGCATTCTCGCGGCCTTTGCGCTGCCGCGTTTCGTGGATCTGCAAAGAGATGCACGTATTGCCACGCTGAATGGGCTGGCGGGTAGCTTGAAGTCGGCTTCGGCGATGGTGCATGCCAAGGCCTTGGCCAAAGGCCAAACTGCAGGCACTCTCGATATTGGCGACGGTCAGAGCGTCAGACTTAGTAATGGTTACGCCACAACAGCCACAATCGGTAATGCCTTACAGGATTTGACCGGCTTTTCTCTCAGAAATGGAAAATTCACGCTGACAGGCGCACCGACTCCTGCCGAATGCTACGTGCAGTACACGGCTGCCACATCCAGCACAGCACCGGCCACGGTCGGAACGCCAGTAACCAACGGCTGCTAGGCGGAGCGCAGGGTGGGCACAGCCCGCCCTGCTTCTGATGCGCCATGCGCCAGTCCCCTGCTCAAGAAAACGGGTTTACCCTCATTGAGCTGATCGTCGTCATCTCCCTGATCGGCGTCCTCGCCGCCTTTGCCATTCCCCGTTTTTTCGGCGCGGACTCCTTTTCCGCCAGCACCGCCCAGAACGAACTGATCAGCGTCGCCCGTCATGCCCAGCAACTGGGTATGAATCAGACGCACTCCGTGCGACTGGTCATCAGCAACAGCGACTACGGCGTGCAAATCAACAATGCCTGGATCGCCTCGCCCAGCGGGGAGAGCTATCCCCTGCCCTTTCCGCGCGGCGTGACAGCCACAGGCCAGGCACTCGCCTATGACCGCCTCGGCGACACCGGGCAGAGCACCACCGCGACCGTCACGCTCAGCGGCGGTGGCGAGAACCGCCAGGTCTGCATCGAGCCCACTGGCTATGCCCATGCCTGCTAGCATCCAAAGGCAAACGGGCTTCACGCTTATCGAGCTGATCGTCTTCATCGTGGTGATCGGCGTTGCCCTGAGCGGGGTACTGCTGGCGGTGAATCAGGCGACCAGCCACTCGGCTGATCCGATGATCCAGATCCGCGCCGCCGAACTTGGTCAGGCCTATCTCGACGAGATCCTGCCCAAGAAGTTTGACGCCAATACCGGCAATGATGGCCAATCGCCGCCCTGCGATTCCCCTGCTGGCAGGCCCTGTTCCACGGCACTCGGGGTTGAGGCCGGCGAGACCCGCGCGAGCTTCGATGACGTGGATGATTACCAGGGCCTGAATGAAGCGCCCACGGACGCCGAGGGCAATCCCCGGCCCGGCTATGCGGGCTACCGGGTGACAGTGAGCGTTGCCCATGCCGGTACGGATCTCGGGATCGCCAATGCCGCCGCCAAGCGGATCACGGTGACTGTCACCACGCCACAGGGAGAGTCCTTCCCCTTCAGCGCCTATCGGAGCAATTTCTGATGCGCCGCGCTGGGGGCTTCACCCTGATCGAGATGATCGTGGCCTTGGTGATCCTGGGCATTCTCGCCGCCGGGACCACGGCCTTCATCGTGCGCAGCGTGGAGGGTTACCGCGATACGGCCCGGCGCGACCAACTGGCCAGCACTGCGCGTCTGGCGGCAGAGCGCATCAGCCGCGAGCTGCGCGGCGCCCTGCCAAACAGTGTGCGGGTAAGCGGCAATTGCATCGAGTTCATGCCGCTGGTCAGCGGGGCACGCTATCAACGCGAGACGGGCAGCTATCCTTCTGGCGAGGCCATCCTGGCCCTGCCGGTCAGTGGCTTTTCCGAGGCCGCGAGCACGCTCGATGCCCTGGATCTGAATGGCGATTTCAGCCAGGGCGGCTTTGCGCTGGCGGTTTATCCTTTGGGTCCGGGCAGCGGCAATGGTGATCCCTACGCCAGCGGCGATCCCGGCGTGCGCTTTCCGATCCAGTCGGTCAGCACGAGCGGACGACCCGCCGGCGTGAGCCGGGTCACGCTCATTGGGGCACATCAGTTCTCGCGCCAGTCCGCCGCCCAGCGGCTCTTTGTCACCCGCGACCCGGTGAGCTTCTGTGTGCTGAGCAATGGCGAACTGCGCCGTTATCACGATTACGGGGTGCAGGCCAGCCAGCCCGCTCCGCCCGCAGGCGGGGATCTCCTCGCCGAACACCTGCCGCTCAGGGATGGCGGCGGCGCGGTCCAACCCTTTCGCTTTACGGCCGGTTCACTGAACCGCAACGGGCTCGTCGCCCTGGATCTGCGCTTCATGCAGAACGAGGAGTGGGTGCGCATCCGCCATGACATTCAACTGCGCAATGTGCCATGAGACGAGTCCCATGAAACAGCCGTTTTCACAATCTGGATTCTCGCTGCCGGTGGCGATCTTCGTGCTGGTGGTGCTGTCACTGCTGGGCGCGGCGATGACGCGCATGCTGGCGACCGGCGCGCAATCGGTGGGTTTTGAAGTGCTCTCCACCCGCGCCTTCTACGCCGCCGAAAGCGGCGCGCAGTGGGGCATGAACACAATCTTTCCGCCGACAGGCAGCGCGGCCGCCACCTGCTTTGCCCAGCAGGATCTGAGCTTCAGTGCCCAGGGCCTGGCTGGCTGCAGCGCGCAGGTAAGCTGCGCCGGGCCGGTGGTGGTAGCGAATGCCGGCGGCGCGACCAGCACGCAGTTTCGCATCAGCAGCCGGGGCGCTTGCGGCAGCGGCAGGGATGCGGCGACGAGGATGATCGAAGTCGGAGCGCAGAACCCATGAAGCGGCTGCGCCTTCTTCTCGCGTGTTTTTTGATGCTGGCAGCGGGCCAGGCGGCCGCCTATATTCTCAATCTGAACGACAATGTGCACATCGGAAATGATGAGGGCCCGCGCTGGAGCCCGGAACAGGCAATCGGTACAAAGGTTTCCTTGAGCTTCCCGCTTGCCAATCCCGCCACCCTGCAGCAGATCAGTTTTTTTGATCTGGGCGATGTCGAAGCCGGCTGGCCGATTCTGGGTTTCATCGACGGCAAGCCCTGTCCATTTTGTCTTGCTGCGCCCGCCAGCGTGGCGATCGATGGCGTCGCGATTGGCACCCTGGATCGCGATGACCAGAAGTTTACGCTGGTCAAGACGCTGTCCCTGAGCGCCGGCGAGCATACCCTGACTGTCAGCGCGGGGCGAATCTCTCTGCTCTTGCTGGGATTTGGCTATGACGATATCCAGTGGGACAAAATCCAGTTGGACCTCGGCAATGGATCGGGATCGCTTAGTAGCGACCCCTTCAATGCCGTGGACAGGAATACAGACCCCATCACCGGCCCTATCCAGACCAGGATTGCCGGCCAGCCCTTTGATCTGGACATCTATGCCCTCAAGGATGGCCGGGTAAACAATGGGTTCGATGGCGATGTACAGATCGATCTGGTCGATGCCTCCAGCGGCGCGGTCTGCGCCGAGCTGCCGACCCTGCCGGGCTGGAGCAGCATGTCTGCCACGCTGCGCAAGGGTGAAGGGACGCTCAGCAACATCCTGTATGCAGATGCCGTCGCCAAGGTGCGGGTGCGCATCACACAAGCGGGTCTTGGCGATGGCGGTGGGCACGGGCATAAACACGACAACGACAACGACAACGACAACGACAATGGCAATGGCAATGGCAATGGCAATGGACAGAACAATGCAGCGGCCTGCTCCAGCGACAACTTCGCCATCCGCCCGAGCCATTTCCTGATCCAGGCCAGCGATCAGAACTGGGAATCACCAGGCACCACCAATATCCTGAATACCGCGACAGCCAGCGGCACGCCGATCCACAAGGCGGGCCAGCCTTTCACGCTGCGGGCAAGTGCCGTGAATGCTTCGGGCACAGCCACGTCCGGCTACACAGGCGGCACGCCTACGGCAATCGCCGTTTCCCAGGTCCTGCCCGCCGGTGGCGCCCTCGGCACATTGGCAACGGCCAGTTGGACCTTCAGCGCGGGCGTGACGGAAAGCACGGCAGCTTATTCCGAGGTCGGCGCGGTCGCGGTTCAGGTAACGGACAGCGGCTTCGCCAGCGTCGACGCCAGTGACGGCACGCCACTGTGCCAGCGCAGCATCGGCCTGCGTTGTAATGCCGGCAACCAGCCGCAATACGCCAAGGGCGCCACGACCATCGGCCGCTTCGTGCCCGATCATTTCGAGATCCCGGCCATCAGCATCCGCAATCGTACCGACGCCGCCACTCTGGCCGGCTGCGGCAATCCCTTCAGCTATCTCGACGAGCAATTCGATCTCGTTTTCAGCATCAGCGCCCACAATGCCCAGAACCAACTCACACGGAACTACAGCGGCACGCTGGCGAAGTTCGATCAGCCCTTTGCGCCGGATACGAGTGCCAGCCAGGGCCGCTGGCGATTCAGCGCCATCGATTCACCCGTAAGCACCAGCAGCGCCGATCTCACGCCCCGACTGGCACAAAATGGCTTTGCAGGCAGCACTGCCTTCAGCAATGGCGAAGCTGATGGCGTTAGGGCACAACTGAAGATCAGGCGCCAGGATAGCGCGCCCGGTTTCACGCCGGACGGGCCTTTTCTCAACACCGACATTTCTCTCACCCCTGAGGATGGCGATGGCGTGATGACGAAGCCCCATAATCCTGTCCACTCCGCCTTCTACTTCGGGCGGCTGACTGCCGACAATGCCTATGGCTCGGAACTGCTGCCCCTGCCCATGTGGGTACGCACGCAGTTCTGGGACAGCGCGAGCCGGAGCTGGCGGGACAAGACCGACGACACCTGCTCGCTGTTTCAGCTCAGCCCACCGACCGGCACCGCCCTGGGCGCCACGGCCGCAAATGACGGCCGCGGCTACTGGACACAGGCCGATTACAGCGCCACGGGCGGTCAGCTTTTTGCGCCAAACACCAGTGGCCATCGCGCCGGCGCACAACTCTGGTATACCGCGGGCGGCACGGGCGGCAGCTTTCTCGTTCCTTTTGCCGCTCACCCTTACCTGCTCAGCCAGCCCGCCCTGGCCGCCTTCGGGCACTTTCAGGGCAACCGGCACATCATTTATTGGCGGGAAGTGCTCAACTAGACTATCTTTTCATCTAATCCGACCTTTGTCCGACAATACGAATTTTAAAACCGGCTCCAGGCTCATGAATCTCGATTTCCTCAAACTAGATCTTCGCAAGCTGCTGCGCCGCCCCCGTGCCGGCACGCTGCTGGCGCTCGACCTGCGTCCGAGCCAGGCCAGCCTCTGTCAAGTGGACCGGCAGGGCCGGCCCACGTTTCTGAAGCGCCTGCCCCTGAGCCCGGATCAGCAGCACTCGCGCGAGGCGCTGGCGGAGCTGCTGAGCCGGCAGGTACGCGAGCACAATCTGGCCGGCAGCCCCTGCGTCAGCGTTCTGCATCGTCCCGACTATCAGCTTTTGCTGGTGGAAGCCCCTCAGGTGCCGGAAGCGGAAATCCTCTCGGCATTGCGCTGGAAGATTGCCGACCAGATCGATTTCCCGGTGAATGAGGCTATCCTCGACTACTTCGAATTGCCACCCGGTCAGACAGCCGATACCCGCCAGATCTATGTCGTCGCCGCCCGCGAGAGCGTGGTACAGGCCCGCGTGGACCTGCTGCGCGGCATCGGACTGGACCCCGCCTACATCGATATCGCCGAAAAGGCGCAGCGCAACCTGGCCGCGCGTCTGCCCGAGGATGAACAGGGCCTGGCCTTGCTGGAAATCGCCGAGGACGAATCGCTGCTGACCATCACCCGCCAGGGCCAGCTGATCTTCAGCCGCGCCATTGCCTTCGGCACGGGCAACCTGGTCGATGGCCTGGTGGAGAGTGCCGGTTTTGCGCCGGAGATGGCGCGGGCCCAGATCGGCACCGAGGGGCTTGGGGAACCCGAAATCCTCACCGACATCCTGCCCGCCGCCCAGCAGATCCTGCGTCAGCAGGCCGAGCGCCTGGCCCTGGAACTGCAGCGCTCGCTCGATTATTACGACAGCCGCTTCCGGCGCGGCGCGGTGCGCCAGACCTATGTCCTTTTCGATAGCCTGCACGTGCCGCACCTGGCGCCCTATCTTGGCGTGCTGACCGGCGCTGCCTGCCGTGACTTCCCGGCGATCGATGGCAGGGATGCCAGCCATCGCATGGGGCTGCTGAGCTATGGCGCGGCCCTGCGGGAACTGCTGTCATGAACCAGGCGATTGCCCTCCAGCCGCTCACCGGGCGCAAGCTCCGGCATATCAATCTTTACACCGACGCCTTCGCGCCGAAGACGGTCCTGTTTTCAGCGCGATTCATGCTGTTTTACGTGGCCCTGCTGCTGCTTGCCATCTTCGGTTATGCGGCCATGCTCCGGCAACATGAGCAGCAGCTTGAAACCACCCTGCGTGTGGCGCAGCAGGGGCTGGCCCGTGATGAGGCCGCACTGGAGCTCCTGCGCCAGCAGGCCGGCCCCAGCCGTCTCGCCGCCCTGCAGGCCGAGGCCGGGCGTATTGAAAAGCAGGTCCAGGACCGGCGTGAAGTATTGCGCTATCTCGACAGCCGCCTGCTGGGCGAGCAGATCCGGCCCGCCAGCATCCTTGGCAGCCTGGCGAATGCCAGCCGGCCGGGCCTCTGGCTGACCGACATCCATGTGTCGGAGGGCGGCAGAACGGTGCGGCTGGCTGGCGGTACTCTGAATGCCGACCGCCTGCCGGCCTATCTCAACGCCCTCAATACTTACCATGGCTTTCCCGAGGCGAAATTCCGCAGCTTCAGCGTCAGCACGCCGAAGCCGGAAAAGCTAGGTGCGTCCTACCTGCATTTCGAGCTGGCCAGCGGCAAGCCCGATGGCGCGGGTGCGGCATCGGCGGAGCAGGCACGATGAAATCCTGGCAGCGTCTGGAAAGCTTCATTAACGCCACCAGCGAGCGCGAACGCCTGCTCATCCTGGGTGCCGTGAGTGCGCTGATTGTGCTCGGCGGGGTCCAGTTCGTGCTCGATCCCATCCAGAAGCACACCCTACAGTTGCAGAAAAGCCTCAAGGACACGCAGCAGCAACAGGCCGCCATTGCCGAGGAAATGCAGCTACTGGCGAGCAATGATCCATCCAGCCCGCAATCCCCCCTGCGGCTACGGCTGGCGCGCGCGCAAGCGCAACTCGATGATGTGAATGCCGAACTCGCCGCCAGCGGGAGGCGTTTTCTCGATGACCGCGAACTGGCGCGCTGGCTGGCCCAGCTCCTGCGCGAGCAGGGCGGCCCGGGTCTGCGGATCACCGGCTTGCAGAGCCTGCCGGCGGTCCAGGTCTATCCGGCCACCGGCAACCAGGCCTCGAATGACTCGCCCGCGCTCTATCGCAAGGGCGTGGAGCTGCGTTTCAGCGGCAATTATGCCGACACGACGCGCTACTTCCAGCGTCTGGCAAGCTCTCCCTGGCCACTGGAGTGGAGCAGTCTGGATTATCAGGTCACGCAATACCCGCGCGCCGAGGTCAGGGCCGTGGTTAACACTTACATCCTTGGCGCCGATCTGCCCGGAGACATCAAAGCCGCAGCGCCGGCGCAGGCGCCCGGTTCCGGCGAGGCCTTTCTGGACAAGCTCAACCGCGCCAGCGATCCCGCCTATGCGTTGCCCACGCCCGGAGCCCGACCATGAAAACCTTGATGATGCTGGGGACATGGGCGGCACTGGCCAGCAACATGAGTCTTGCCGCAGACCCGACGCGTCCGCCCCTGCCCCGCGTACATGCGCCAGCGGGCATGGCGGCCCCTGCCCTACCGGCCTTGCAGCTTCAGAGCACGCTGATGGGGGGAAAGCAGCCGGTCGCCATCATCAATGGCCAGGTGCTGCGTCGCGGCGACACCCTGGAGGGCCTGCGCCTGCAGGCCATCGGCTCGGGCTGGGCCCGCCTGCAGACGCCCACGGGCGAAACGCTCACTCTGAAACTACCGGCACTGGCCTATCGGCCCCGCATAAGCGCCAACAAGGCTTCGGCACCATGAAGAAATCACTTCTCCCCCTGGGCGCCATGGCGCTCGCGCTCCTGTCCGGCTGCCAGCACATGCCGCAAGACAGACAGGAGGCCATGATGAAGCAGACCCTGGCCCCGGCGCCCGCCGTCCCGGCCAGCAGTCCCCTGCCCGCCGAAGTCGATCGCGCCCTGCTGCCACCGGTTGGCAGTCTGGCCCCAACACCCGCCCCGCGCAAGGCGGCCTTCCCGCGCTTCAATCTGGTGATGCAGGACGCGCCGGCCGATCAGATCTTCATGGGCCTGGCCTATGGCACGGACTACAGCATGGTGGTCTCGCCCGAGGTCAAGGGCCGTCTGACGCTCAACCTGCACCGGGTCACCCTGCCCGAGGCCCTGGAGAGCATCCGCAGCGCCTATGGCTATGAATACGAGCTGCAGGGCAAGCGCATCATCATCAAGCCGGCCCAGCTCGAAACCCGCATCTATCAGATCAACTATCTGGATATCCAGCGTCGCGGCATCTCGGATCTGTCGGTCAATTCCAATGACGTGGGTAGCGCGTCGAGCACCTATGGCAACACGGGCACGCAGCCTTCTATGGCCCTGGCACCGGGCAGCAACGGGCTGGATGGGCGCGCTCTGCAGGCCAGCCGCATCAATACCCGCTCGGAAACCGATTTCTGGAAGGGCCTGCAGGGCTCGCTGGATGCCGTGATCGGCGACAAGGATGGCCGCAAGGTCATCCTCAGCCCGCAGTCCGGGATGGTGGTCGTGCGCGCCATGCCGAGCGAGCTGCGCGACGTCAGTCGTCTGCTGCAGGCCATCCGGGGCAGCGTCGAGCGTCAGGTCATCCTGGAGGCCAAGATCCTTGAGGTGCAGCTTAACAAGGGCTTTCAGGCCGGCATCAACTGGAACGCGCTGGGGCATATCGGCAACACTGACATCACTGCCAATCAGGTGGGCGGACCGGGCCTGTTCGCCAATGCAGATGGGACCGCGCCCACTGTCGGCAATAGCGGCAATATTGGCGGTACCCTGCCCGCGCTGGATACGGTGCAGGCCTTCGGCGGCGTGTTCAACATGGTGGTGCGCAATGGCGCAAACTTTGCCGCCATGATCGAGGCCCTGTCGCGCCAGGGCCAGGTGCACGTGCTTTCCAGCCCGCGCATCGCCACCATCAACAACCAGAAAGCCGTGATCAAGGTCGGTACCGACAACATCTTCGTCACCGACATCAACACCAATTCCAGCGTCGGCGGCACGCTCGGCAGCACGGTCAACACCCAGCCCACGCCCAAGCTGACGCCGCTGTTTTCGGGCATCGCCCTGGACGTCACGCCGAGCATCGACAAGGACGGCTTCATCACCCTGCACGTGCATCCGGCCATCACCAACATCAATACCGTGACCCAGAACTTCACCATCAATGGCGCGAATTACACCCTGCCACTCGCGTCCTCGGACGTGCGCGAGGTCGACAGCATCGTGCGCGCCCGCAATGGCCAGGTGGTGGTGATCGGCGGCCTGATGAAGGAGAGCCAGAGCGAGGATCTCGCCGCCACGCCGCTCCTGGGCGACATTCCTTTCCTGGGCGCGGCCTTCCGCCACACCCGCCAGGCCAGCCTCAAGAGCGAGCTGGTGATCCTGCTGCGCCCGGTGGTGGTCGATGATGCCAGTGCCTGGGAGCAGGACATTGCCGCGACCCGCACGCGCTTCGAGGATGCCGATCCTGGTTTCCATCTCGGCGGCTTCCCGAAGACCTTCGGCGTCGGGGGCGAACGCTGATGTATCTGGAGTTTTTCGGGCTGCGGGAATATCCCTTCGGGCTGACGCCGGATTCGAGCTTCTTCTTTGCTGACGAGAGCCGCCAGGGCGCGCTCGATACCCTGCGTTTCGCCTTGGAATCGGGGGAAGGCTTCATCAAGATCAGCGGTGAGGTGGGCACCGGCAAGACCACGCTCTGCCGCTATTTTCTGCAGAGCCTCGGCCCGGACACGATCAGCGCCTATATTCTCAACCCCCAGCTCGAACCCCGAGAACTGCTGCAGGCCGTGGCCCGGGAATTGACGCTCAGCCTCGACCAGCACGAGGACGGCCAGCAGGCCTTGCAGGCCATCAATCAGGCCCTGCTCCAGCACGCCGCGGACGGCAAACGCGTCATCCTGCTGATCGATGAGGCCCAGGCACTCTCGACAGCCTCGCTGGAAACCGTGCGTCTGCTTTCCAATCTCGAAACCGAGAAACGCAAGCTCCTGCAGATCATGCTGTTTGGTCAGCCGGAGCTCGACAGCCGCCTGGAAGCGCCCGAGATCCGCCAGCTCAGGCAGCGCATCGCCTTCAATTACACCCTGCGGCCCCTGCGCCAAGACGAGAGTGGCGCCTATCTCGAACACCGGCTGCGGCTGGCGGGCTACCGCGGCTGGGCACTGTTCAGCCCCGGCGCGCGGCGTCTGCTGCACCGGGCCAGTCGCGGCATACCGCGCCTGATCAATCTGCTGGCACACAAGGCCCTGCTAGCGGCCTATGGCCAGGGCAGGCGCCAGATCTCGCGCCGGGAATTGCTACGCGCCCTAGACGACACGCCGCAGGCCTTCAACGTCGCCTTCTGGCGGCGCGTGACGGGTTTTTGATATGAGCCTGATCAATGATGTCCTGAAGGACCTGGATCGACGCCGGGGACCGCAGGCAGCGGGAGCCGCCCTGCCGCCCGTGCAGGCAGTGGACAGGTCCCGGAAAAGGATGCTGCTGGGCGGTGTACTGGGAACCGGGGTCCTGGCGGGAGGATTGCTCCTGCTCTGGCCGGAATCGCTCAGGGTTGCTCCGCCAGCCCCGGTATTGGCTCAGGCCGCACCAGTTGCCCCGGCAGCAAGCACCACAGCAATCCAGCCGCCACAGGTGGCGGTCAGCCCCGCCGAGGCCCCAGTCGCGCCCGCGCTGAGTCCATCGGTGAAGGAAACGACGCCGGAAGCCCCGGACTTCGAGGAGCCCCAATCCCTGTCCCGAACCTCGGTGAGACAGCCGCCGCCCAGTTCCACGCCTGAGCAGCGGAATGCAGTCCGACCAGTATCGAGCGCGCCCGCCTTGCCCAGGGCAGCGCAAAACAAGAAAGCGCAAGCTGCCGAACTCAGTTCGCCACCCGTGATCCATCCTGAGCTGGAAATGACCGGCCAAACCAGAAATGCACGCCTGGAAGCCGCCCTGGAAAACCGGGGCAGCGACCCCGCTGGTACCATCCGCGATTTGCAGATGTTGGTGAGCGAAGAGCCGCGTTTTGCGAGCGCCCGCGTGCAGCTCGCCCTGCTGCTCTGGCAGAAGGCCCGGCAGGACGAGGCCCTGCAGGCCTTGCGGGAAGGTCGTCAGCTTTTCCCGGACAATGCCGATATCACCATCCTGCTCGCCCGATTGCTGGCAGAACTCCAGCAGAACCGGGAGGCCTTTGATCTCCTGCGCCAGATGCGCGCGCCGGTCTCAAATCCTGGTTATTACGGGCTGCTGGGGGCTCTGGCGCGGCAACAGGGACAGCTTGATCTTGCCAACAAGGCCTATCGCCAGGCCCTGCGGCTGAATCCTGACAATCTGCAATGGCAGATGGGGCTTGGTCTGGTGCTGGCGGACCAGGGGCAATCCGCCGAGGCGCGGGTGCTGTTGCAGCGGGTCTTGGAGAGATTGCCGGCGGGGAGTGAGGTGGGGGAATATTTGCGGGGGAGGCTGGCGGGGCTGGGCTGAGTTTGAGCGGCTGCGCCGCGGCTTGGTTGAGTGTCGGGGGCAGCCCGACAGCTGGTTACTTTCTTTTGGACGGGCAAAAGAAAGTAACCCAAGAAAACCCGCCCCGCTGCGCTGGTCCGCTGACGCGGACTGCCCTGTGCGCCTTGGGCCTTGGGCGCGCGCGCTAAACTCGCTGCGTTCAGACAACGCGCGCGCTGATCCCCGCGTCCCGGCGTTGCACGGCAGCGCAGAAGGGGTCTGGTCCGTGCCGGCAGACAGGGATCAGCCCTGATGAGGCAGGCTGAAAGGAAAAGGCAAAAGGCAAAAGATAGAGAAGGTTTGGTTAAGCCGCATACATCAGACAAGATCCGCTAAGCTCCGATCAAACCAGATCCCTTCTAACCAGATCTTCTCCCAGAGCACTCAATCACGAGCTTGGGATGGGGTTCAACCCATTGCACCGGTGCCGGCGCGTGCCGCTCGGGCGGGGGGCAGTCGGCGAGGACTGTCTGAGCCGCAGGCGAGTTCCGCAGCCGCTCCGCACGAGCCAGCAAGCCGGGTAGCCGCAGGCCACCGGTGCTGGGGGTCTTTTTCTTTGCTCCCTTTCTTTTGGACAAGCAAAAGAAAGGGAGTTGCTGTCGGGCAACCCCCGACACTCAATCCAGCCGCGGCGCAGCCGCACAAACTCAAACTCAACCCACCCCCGCCATCTTCCGCTCCCAGTTCCAGGCGTGCTGGATAATGGTATGCAGGTCATTGAACTGCGGGTTCCAGCCGAGCTGCTCGCGGGCCAGGCGCGAGTCGGCCACCAGCCGGGCCGGATCACCCGCGCGACGGGGGGCATCAATGACGCGGATCTCGCGCCCGGTCACTTCCCGTGCCGTGTCGATGACTTCCTGCACGGAAAAGCCACTGCCGTTGCCGAGGTTATAAGCCGCACTCTCGCCGCCGGCGACGAGTTGCTCCAGGGCCAGCAGGTGCGCGCCACAGAGATCCATGATGTGGATGTAGTCGCGGATGCAGGTGCCATCGGGGGTGTCGTAGTCGCGGCCGAACACGGAGATAGCTTCACGCCGGCCGGAGGCGGCCTGCAGCACCAGCGGGACGAGATGAGTCTCGGGATCATGACGCTCACCCAGACGCCCCTCGGGGTCGGCACCGGCGGCATTGAAATAGCGCAGGCAGACGGATTTCAGGCCATAGGCCTGGTCGTAGTCGCCGAGGATCTCTTCGACCATGCGCTTGGTGCGGCCATAGGGATTGATGGGATGCTCGGGATGCTTTTCATCGATGGGCGTGTAGTGCGGCTCGCCGAAGATGGCGGCGGTGGAGGAGAAGATGAAGTTGCGCACATTGTGGCGGCGCATGGCGTCGAGCAGCACCAGCGTGGTGGTGACGTTGTTGTGATAGTACTTGGCCGGGTGGATCACGGATTCGCCCACCTGAATGAAGGAGGCGAAGTGCATGACGCCATCGAACTGATGTTCACCAAAGACCTGATCGAGCAGCGCGGCGTCACCGACATTGCCCTGTACGAACTCACCACCCAGCACCGCATCCCGATGCCCGTTGGAGAGATCATCCAGGGTCACCACCCGATGCCCCTGCTCCAGCAGCATCTCCACCATGTGCGAGCCAATGTAGCCCGCACCGCCTACCACCAGAATCTCGAGTTGTGCCATGCCCTTTTCCCCTTTTTGATGCCAAGTGCTTATCAAAAAGGCTAGAATACCTGCTTTCAACAATTCCTGTCGTCCTGCGGAAAGCGTATGAGCCAAAAAATTCTTGTGATCGGCAACGGCGGGCGCGAACACGCGCTGGCCTGGAAACTCGCCCAGTCGCCGCGTGTCGGCCAGGTATACTGCGCGCCGGGTAACGCCGGCACCGCGCTGGAGGCCGGGGTCGAGAACCTGCCAATCAGTGCCAGCGATATCGATGCGCTGCTGCGCTTTGCGCGTGAAAAAAACATTGATCTAACGGTGGTCGGCCCGGAAGCGCCGCTGGTGGCTGGCCTGGTCGACGCCTTCCAGGCTGCTGGCCTGCGCATCTTCGGCCCCACGGCCCAGGCCGCTCAGCTTGAAGGCTCCAAGGCCTTCGCCAAGGATTTTCTGGCGCGCCATGCCATTCCCACTGCCGCCTACCGGCATTTCGAAGATCTCGCGGCCGCCGAGGACTACATCCGCAGCCAGCGCCTGCCGCTGGTCATCAAGGCCGATGGCCTGGCCGCCGGCAAGGGCGTGATCATTGCCGAAACGCTGGAACAAGCCCTGGATGCCGCGCGCGACTGGATGCAGGGCGGCGGGCGTATCGTGGTCGAGGAATTCCTGCAGGGCGAGGAGGCCAGCTTCATCGTGGTGGCGGCACAGGGCCAGGTGCAGGCCCTGGCCACGTCCCAGGATCACAAGCGCCTGCTGGATGCCGACTGGGGCCCCAACACCGGCGGCATGGGCGCCTACTCCCCCGCCCCGGTCGTCGATGCCGCCACCCATCAGCGCATCATGGAAAGCGTCATCCTGTCCACCCTGCGTGGTCTGGAAAGCGAGGGTATCCCCTACACCGGCTTTCTTTACGCGGGTCTGATGATCGAGAACGGCCAGCCCAAGGTACTCGAATTCAACTGCCGCATGGGCGACCCCGAGACCCAGCCCATCCTCATGCGCCTGCAGAGTGATCTTCTGGATCTGCTGGATGCTGCGGTCGATGGCCATCTGCAGGAGACTCGCCTGGAATGGGACAGCCGTCCGGCGCTTTGCGTAGTCATGGCCGCCGCCGGCTACCCCGACAATCCGCGCAAGGGTGATGCCATCCAGGGACTGGATACCGCTGCGCTCGCGGACAGCAAGGTCTTCCATGCCGGCACCGAACTCAAAAACGGCCAAGTGCTCACCAGTGGCGGCCGCGTGCTGGGCGTGACAGCACTCGGCCAGAGCGTGCGCGAGGCCCAGAACCGCGCTTATGAAGCCGTCCGCCAGATTCATTGGGATGGCGAGCAGCACCGCAGCGATATCGGCTATCGCGCCATCGCCCGCGAGGCCTGAGCGCATCATGAAGCCCTGGGCCAGTCAACTGCGGCGCGTGGCCGGCGTGATCCGGCGCGGCGGCGTGGTCGCCTACCCCACGGCGTCCTGCTACGGGCTGGGCTGCGATCCGCGCAATCGCCGCGCCGTGCGGCGCATCCTGCGCCTCAAGAACCGACCGGTCTGGAAGGGCCTGATCGTGATCGGTGCCAGCAGGCGGCAACTGCTGCCCTATGCGGATCGCCACCGTCTGCCGGGGGATATCGACCAAACCATGGACGCGGTCTGGCCGGGTCCCGTCAGTCTGATCCTGCCTGCCGGCCGCCGCTGCCCGCCCTGGGTGCGCGGCAGGCATGACGGCATCGCCCTGCGCGAGGACGCCCATCCCCCGGCGCGGGACCTCTGCAAGGTTGCCGGCATGGCCATCGTTTCCACCAGTGCCAACCCCGCCGGCTTCCAGTCCGCACGCACGGCAACCGAGGTAAGGCGCTACTTCGGTAGCCGCGTGGATGCCATTCTGCGCGCGCCCATTGGCAAGCAGCGCAAGCCGAGCCGGATCATTGACGTGCAGAGCGGGCGCACGCTACGCCCCGGCTGACAGTGCTGGCAAGCTCCAGAAAGACTAGAATAGGATATTGTTGTCCTGTTATGATCTTGGCGCGGGACATATCATTGCAAACAGGAGCCCTCATGCCGAAACCGGATCTGAACCACATCGAATCCTTCCTCCTGGCTTTTCAGGACCGCGTCTGCGCCGGCCTGGAAGCCATTGATGGCAAGGGGCGCTTTCAGGAAGACGCCTGGAGCCGCCCCGAGGGCGGCGGCGGGCGCACCCGGGTGATCCGCAATGGCGGGATCTTCGAGAAAGGCGGCGTGAATTTCTCCAAGGTCTGGGGCGCCTCCCTGCCGCCCTCTGCCACCGCCGCCCGTCCGGAGATGGCTGGCCTGCCCTTCACTGCCATGGGTGTGTCCTGCGTGCTGCACCCACACAATCCCTACATCCCGACCGTGCATTTCAATTACCGCTATCTCGAAGCCGGCGACATCTGGTGGTTTGGAGGCGGCGCGGATCTCACCCCGTATTACGGATTCGAAGCTGATGCGCGCCACTTTCACCGCACCCTGAAAACCGCCTGCGACATCCACGACCCTGATTTCTACCCCAACTTCAAGGCTTGGTGCGACCGCTACTTCTTCATCAAGCATCGCAACGAGGCGCGCGGCGTGGGCGGCATCTTCTTTGATGACCTCACCGGCGATCACGAAAAGCTCACCGCCTTCTGGCAGGAGGCCGCCAATGCCTTCCTGCCTTCATACCTGCCCATCATCGAACGACGCCGCGACATGGCCTTTGGCGAGCGCGAGCGCAATTTCCAGCTCTACCGGCGCGGGCGCTACGTGGAGTTCAATCTCGTCTACGACCGCGGCACCCTGTTTGGCCTGCAATCGGGTGGTCGCACCGAGAGCATCCTGATGAGCCTGCCCTCCCTGGTTTCCTGGGAATACAACTGGCAGCCCGAGCCCGGCAGCCCCGAAGCGGCCCTTTACGAGCAGTTCCTGCCGGCGCGCGACTGGATTTCGATCTGAGTTCAAGAAGAAATCGGGTAAGGCCAGCGCCCGGAGACCCTGATGCCGGCATCGATACCCCACATGGGTTGTCAGACCTAGGACTGACTCTACTACCTTGGTCCCGTTCCGGAGCCCGGACGGCGGCATAAGCTGAAACTGCTACATGTCAGATTGCCGTTCCACGTCCTTTTCATCCGGGAGGAGATCATGAAAAGAGAAGAGTTGATGACGGATCATCTGCTGGAGTCGGCTTCCTACAGGATTCCCGCCCTGAACCCGGAAGTCCTGCTGGTGGTGCTGGCTACCCTGGTCCTGACATGGATTGGCTTTGCCTGGAACATGGGTATCTGCCTGGGACTGGGTGCTGCCTGCGGCCTGAGTCTTTTTTCACTGGATTTCTTCCAGGGCGCAGACGAGGACGATTAGAAACACCAGGCTCGCTGGGCCGGGGCGGTGAAGCACCGCCCATATGCCCGACAAAACTCACTTCTGTCCGGCAGCTGGCCTCGCCAGATTGCTGGCGCGCCTGCGTTCCGGCTCATGATGATCGCTTGGCTGGGTACGGCGCTCGGCCAGGCCCAGATTACTGGGCACATGGACCCGTTTCGCTGGCTTGCACGACGGCATGTTCAGGGTCCGAGATTCCCCACCATTGTCGCGCGAAGCCTCCAATTGCTGCTGGATCTCGCGTTCCGCGGCCAGCCAGTCCTCGAGTTGCAGACCTTCACCAAAGCCCCTGGCTTGGGCCCTGAAGTAGGCGGCCTCGGCAATCATGCGCTGGCGCTCCTCCGGTGAGACCACATAGCTGCCGCCAGGCCCCTGGCTTCGGCGACCCACCAGATAGTGTACTACTGCCAGCGGCAGCTCCTGCGCCTCGCTTTCCGCTATCTGGCCACTTCCCGAAAACCTGACAAACGTCTTATTCATCCTTCGCGCTCCCATGACGGATTCTGCACGTGGAATTAGACCTTTGATGCCGCCAGGCATTCCCTGCCTGGCGCGAAAGTCTGAGACCCGAAATCTCGCTAAGCTTGCGGATTCAAGGTGAAATAGAAGGTCGCGCCCTGGTTAGGGCTGCCCTGGGCCCAGATGCGACCGCCGTGGCGGTGGATGATGCGTTGCACGGTCGCCAGCCCGACCCCCGTGCCCTTGAACTCCGCATCGCCATGCAGGCGCTGGAAGGGGACAAACAGCTTGTGGGCATACTGCATGTCAAAACCCGCGCCGTTGTCACGCACGAAAAACACCTGTTCACCATTCATGCGGGTCTGACCAAGTTCGATACGCGCATGGGCCTGCTTGCTGGTGAATTTCCAGGCATTGCGCAACAGGTTCTCCAGCACGATTTCCAGCAGATGGGCATCCCCCTGCGCCAGCAGATCCGGCGCAATCACGAAATCCACCTGCCGCTCCGGACTGGAGGACCGCAGGTCCTCGGTGAAGCGCAAGGCGATCTGACTGAGGTTCACCAGTTCTATCTTCATGCCACTGCGGTTGATCTGGGCCAGATTGAGCAGATCGTCTATCAGCTCTCCCATGCGGATGCTGGCGCTGCGTACGCGCTCCAGATGCCGCACGCCCTCCTGGTCGAGCTTGCTGCCATAATCTTCCAGCAGGGCCAGACTGAAGCCGTTGATGACGCGCAGTGGCGCGCGCAGGTCATGGGAGACCGAATAGCTGAAGGCCTCCAGCTCCCGATTCAACTGCTTGAGCTCGGCGGTACGCTCCTCGATGCGGCGCTCGAGATCATCGCGCATGCGCTGCACCTCTTCTTCCGCCGCGCATCTTTCAAGCTCTGCCTGCTTGCGCGCGCTGATGTCCTCGATCACCAGGATCATATAGGCAGGCTGTCCCTCGCCATCACGCACCAGGGATCTTGCAATATTGACCCAAAGCCAATCCCCATGCCGATGGCGATAGCGGCTTTCGAGAACGCAGTTGCTGATCTCGCCGCCGAGCAGCCGCCGCTGACAGTCAGCATTGGCTGACAGGTCCTCCGAATGCGTGAGCTCGGCCAGGCTCAGACCCAGCATTTCCTCCCGGCTGTAGCCCAGCATATCCGCAAATTTTTGATTGACCTGCAACAGGTGGCAGTCCGGCGAGAGATGGGCCATGCCCACCGCCGCCTGGTTGAAGGTGGCGCGGAATCGCTCCTCGCTGTCTCGCAAGGCATCCTGAGCGATCTTGCGGTCGCTCACGTCGAGCGCCATCATCAGCGCCGCGCGCTGGCCGCGATAATCGAGCAGATGCGCAAAGGTCTCCACCTCGATGCTGCGACCACTGGCCAGCACATGGCGCCAGCGCCCGAAGAAAAGCGGGGAACCGGGCGCGGCACTCTCGCGCATGCTGGCCAGGCTGGCAAAGAATCTGTCGTCATTCTCCCGGGGGGTAAGCGAGTCGAGGCGCATGCCGAGAAACTGCTCGCGGGAATAACCGTAGTACTGGGTAGCGGCGAGATTCACCTCCAGAAAACGCAAGTTTTCCAGATCGAACACCCACATCGGCAGGGGACTGTTCATGAACAGCAGGCGGAAGGCCTTTTCGCGCTCGCGCAGGCTGATCTCGGCCTCGCGCTGCTCGGTGATATCATAGAGGATACCGATGATCTGCTGCGGCGCGCCGGCAGGGTCACGTTCCAGCCGGGCTTCATCCCGAAGCCAGCGATAGGAACCATCCTTATGGCGAAAGCGGTATTCCTGCGTGATGGCATCCTCATCGAACAACAGCCGGTGACGGTTCTCGAGGACACGCGTACGGTCCTGCGGATGCAGGTGCTCGGACCACCACTCGGGAGAGCTGATCGCTTCCTGCACGGTGTAGCCGGTGATTCGGTAGACGTCTTCACTGATCCAGATGACCGATGGCGCAGGACCATCTGCTTTCAGGCTGTAAATGGCCGAGGGGCGCTCCAGCACCAGATCATGCAGGAGCCCGCGGACATCCTGCTGCACGGTTGGCGGTGCGTTCTGTACGGATTCCATGTCGTCCCCCATCGTGAATAACCAGCTTCTTATATGAACCACTGCATCCTGTCTTAGGACGATTACGCTCCTCCCCTGACTCCCTGAGCACCATCGGGATCAGGCACCAGTCCCGGACCCGTCAGCCCTGGCGGCGTTCAGCCGGGCATCCACCAGACGCTCGGCTTCCAGCCAGTCCTCTACGGCAAGATCACCAGCAAAACCACGTTGTTCAGCCAGGAAATAAGCCTCCTCGGCAATCATGCGCTCCCGCATCTCCGGTGTTATCTCATGGCCGTGATCATTGCTGACCGCATTACCGATGGCTGGATCGCTCGCGACCTTCGGGGTACGCCCGCGCCCGCCTTTTTCGCCGGCGGGTTCAGCCTTCGCTGTCCTGGTCCGTGTTGCTGCCTTCTGCGGGGCGGTGCCGGCATCCTGGCCGCCAGCATGCCGCTTGCGCAGCCGCGCCCAGCCCGTGGCATATTCGGTGACATCCAGCGCCTCATGGCGCGCCAGCAGATTCATGCTCTCCTGGGCCTGCTCTGCATCGACATCGACGCGCAGCACCACGCCACCCCGGCAGAGACCTTCCTCAAAGCAGTTCCGCCCGGTGTCATCCAGATTGGCTGCCCGACGGGCGTCCAGCAACCCGACTTCAGCCAGTAAACCTCGTACCCGATCCATGAAATCCGGGGTTTCACGCCGGCGCTTGGCGGATCTGCTGTCCTTTGGCGCAAAGCTCGCGCCCGCTTCCGCCTGCAGAATCTGCACCTCGGGCTCCGGCGAGTTGGCACGTCGCAGTGCCGCGGCAGCCTCTTCAGCGGCCTCCCGCGTGGCAAAAAAGGCGATCAGACGTTCTTGCATGAACCCTCCTCCGGGGCAATGACAAAAAGGGGTGAAGCGGCACAAGCCCTGGCCGGCCGGCCTGATCATCAGTTCCAGTCATGGTATTCACCTCACTGTCACCCTGCTCGCGCAGGCGTGCTGAAATCTGGTTTTCCTGCGCCTGGCTTTTCCTATAGCGGAAAGCATACGCCCGGCATGGCAGGCTTCCATGTACTTTTCGGCGGACTCTGTTGCCGGGCGAAGCCAGAAATGCAGCAATTGCCCAAGCCTTCAGGGAAATGGATTGCGCAAAGGAAGATTAGTTTTGCAGTACAGTCACTTAGGTCCTAGACCAAATGGGCTGAAAAGCCGCGCCGTGGGATAAGGGAGGGAAATGACCCAGGTGTCAAGACAAAGCCGGGGCTTTTCAGAAAGTATTGCGGACCTCGCCGACGCCGGGTACACCCCGGACGATCCGGGTAACGACATTCTGCAGATCCAGCACGGAATTCGGGCAGCCGACACAGGCACCCTTCATGCGTACCAGCACGACATGATCCTCGATGCCGACCAGTTCGATATCACCGCCATCTCGCGACAGGATCTGGCGAACACTCTCCACAGCTTCCGCCACCCGGTCCGGGTCTGGCGGCGGCAGGTTGCTGACATCGACGGGGGCAAAGGGCGTCTGGCGCTGCGCCATCGCCTGGGCGCGGGCAAGCTGGTAGGCCCGCTCGGGATCCTGGGCCTCGATCTCGTCGAGTTCGTCTTCCGTATAAAAGCGGATAGGCTGTCGTTGTTCGGTCACGGAAAAACTGCCCCTGCTGGATGTCTTAAAAGGATATAAGAGGAAAGTATATCGAATTTGATCCCGACTGGCACAATGGGCTCCCGGAGTCATCAATGCTGGACCGGAAATTGCATCATCCGCGTGTCCGCCTGCTGAGCCGAAGAAGACCCTATGAAACAGATCCAGTCCGCCATGCTATCGATCCTGCTGCTCGCATCCCCCGTCTGGGCCGACCCGCCCCAGGGGGCGGTACGGGAGCTGGATTTCCATCTCTCGGCCCGCAGTCCCGAGCAGCTTGCCGCCTTTTACAGCGCGCGCGGCTTCCCGGAAAGCGCAATCCAGGCCCTGGGCAAGATCTGCTTTCTGACCGTGGGCATGCGCAATGAAACCAGTCAGATCGTCTGGCTGGCACTCGACCGCTGGCGCATCACCGATGCCGAGGGCCGCGCCGTGCCGCGACTCACGCGCACCGACTGGCAGCAGCGCTGGGATGCCATTGACCTGCCACCGGGCAATCGCGCCACCTTCAATTGGACGCAACTCCCCGAACAGCGCGACCTGCAACCCGGCGAGCCAGTCGGTGGCAACCTGGCCATTCTGCCGCCTGCCGGCCCCTTTTCCCTGGAGGCCAGCTTCCGTACCGGAGCCGAAAAGACTGGACCGGTGTTGAAGATCCAGGTCGACAATCTGCGCTGTCCCAGCGCTGATGCATCTCACGGAGAGCAGCCATGAAACAGACCCGCCACCTCATCCTGCTGCTTGGCTTCCTGATCCTGAGCGCGCCCTTGCAGGCTGCGCCACCACGCGGTCTGATGCCGGTGGAGAACCGCCCGGCGCCCGCATTGCGCCTGAGCGACATGGATGGGCGGGTGACGGATCTGCGCAGTCTGCGCGGGCAATGGGTGCTGGTGCACTTCTGGGCAAGCTGGTGCGGCCCCTGCCGTCAGGAAATGCCCTCATTGCAGCGCCTGGACGCGAAGATGCCGGATTCGAGGCTGCGCCTGCTGCTGGTCAATACCGCGGAAAGCCAGGAAGAGGTATTCACCTTTCTTTCGACCGTGGCGCCGGATCTGCACAGCCTGCTCGATCCTGATGGCCGGGTCACCGAGAACTGGCGGCCACGCGGCCTGCCATCCAGTTTTCTGGTGGACCCGCAGGGCCGGATCCGTTATCTGGCCCTGGGCGGCCGAGATTGGGACGTCCCGCCCTATCTCCCTTTCCTGCAAGGGCTGACACGCTGACCACAGCCCTGCCTAAAATTTAGGCAGGGGCTGCACGGCACCAAAAGATCAGGCCTTGGTTCTACTACCACCAAACTTATCCACAGCTTTTGGGGATTAGCCGGCAAAAGCCGTTAACCCACAAAAAGCCTGGAGTTCTCATCCGCCTCGGTGGACAACTCAGCATCGCCGCACTGGGCGTCTTCGGCAAGCACCAGAATAGCCGGCTGACGCAAGGTGAAAAAGAAGGTCGCGCCTTCATCCACGCCGCCCTGGGCCCAGACCTTTCCGCCATGACGGTGAATGATGCGGGCGACCGTGGCCAGGCCAATGCCCGTGCCCTCGAATTCCTGCATCGAATGCAGCCGCTGAAAGGCGCTGAACAGCTTGCCCGCATAATTCATGTCGAAGCCGGCGCCGTTGTCACGCACGAAGTAGATTCGCTCCTCGCCTTCTCGCAACATGCCAAACTCAATGCAGGCATCGGCGCGTTTGCCGGTGAATTTCCAGGCATTGCCAATGAGGTTTTCCAGCACGATGCGCAACAGGCGCTCATCACCATAGGCTGGCACATCGGGCGCGATGCGAAAATCCACCTGGCGGGCAGTCAGTCCCGGCTGCTGCAGGTGATCGGCAATCTGCCGTGCCACCACACCGAGATTGACAGGGCGGCAACGCATTTCCTGGCGCGTCACCCTGGAAAGCGAAAGCAGATCCTCGATCAGGTTGCCCATACGCTGGCTGGCCTGATGGATGCGCCGCAGATGACGCCGCTCGCCTTCCTGCAGGCGCTCGCCACAATCCTGCAGCAGGATCTGGCTGAAGCTGTCCACCACGCGCAGGGGCGCGCGCAGGTCATGGGATACGGAGTAGCTGAAGGACTCCAGTTCGGCATTGAGTTCCAGAAGCTCCGCAGTACGCTCGGCCACCCGCTGCTCCAGCTCGGCATTGAGCTGCCGCACCTCCCGCTCGGCGCGCTGACGTTCCCGCTCGATGCGCATCTGCCAGCGCAGTCCCCGCTGATAGATACCGATGCCGGCCAGCGCCAGCAGGAAGAACATGGCGAAAGGCACCTGGACCCGCTCGATCCAGCCCGAGAACACCTGATTCAGCGGGACGCTGACAAAGGCCGTGAGTGGATATCCCTGCAATCTGGTATAGGCGCCGAGGCGATATTCATCGTCCACCTCTGTGGTGCCCTGATAGGTGCCCCAGGCGCGCCCCGGATTGCTGCGCAGCGCCTGCACCAGCGGGCCCTGACGCCGAGAGGCAAAGGTAAAGTCGAAATCGGCGGGGTTGGGATAGCGGCTCTGCAGGTAGGCATCATTGCGCATCAGCCCGTGCACCATGCTCTCTGGGGTCAGGCCACGCCAGGCCCCCTGCTGGCGCGCCACGGGCAGGGACACGGACAGCACGAAACGCAAACGCCCCTTGGCGTCACGCACCGGCAACTGCATGGGGATCACCCAATTGCCAGAGATCAGTCCCTGGCAGGCAGGCAGGACATTGAAACCCTGTCCGCGCAGGGTTTCCTCGAAACCCCGCCAGATGACCGCCGAGCGGCGCAGATGGGGCAAAGGCTGGCCGACCGGGACCAGGGACGAGAGAAACATCTGGCCATCGGCTGTGACGAGATTGACGGAGTTGAGATCGGGATTCCCCAGTTGGAAGCGCTTCAGCAGGACATGTGCCCGTTGTGGCTGGGCCAGGCCGCCCTCCGCGAGCAGATCCTGGGAGAGACCGCGCATGCCCTGCTTGTAATGATCAAAATACTGCCGGGCGGAATAGGCGGAATTCGCGCTCAGGGCCTGGAGTTTGTCGAAGGTCTGCTGCTTTTCGAGATACCAGGCATAAATGCCATAGATCAGAGTGAACAGCATGAGCAGAAAGCCCAGCAGGCGGAAGGTGGCGACGATCGGCCGGGCGGCATTGGTGAAGGTGACGTTGTCTGCGGACATGGATGAAACGGCTCTCCTATCAGCCAGGCCGGATCATTTTTTGTTTGGGTGGCAACTGGCACGGACAGACAGCCTAGCCCTCCTGCCGGTCAAAGCGGAAATGTAAGCCCGCCATCCGACCCTGGTCCATGGACAAAGGTCGGACACAGCCAACGGGCAAGGCAGGCTGATGACAGATTTCCCGTCTTTCTTTATGCTAGCCCGCATTCTCCTACACCACTTCATAGGCCAAGCATGCAGATCTCATCCTTTCACCCCCCCGTACGCACCCTGATGGGCCCAGGCCCTTCCGACGTCAATCCGCGCATCCTGGAAGCCATGTCCCGGCCCACCATCGGTCATCTCGATCCGGTCTTCGTCAGCATGATGGATGAGATGAAAGCACTGCTGCAGTTTGCCTTCCAGACGCAGAATGCGCTGACCATGCCGGTGTCCGGCCCGGGCTCGGCCGGCATGGAGACCTGTTTCGTCAATCTCGTCGAACCCGGTGATACCGTCATCGTCTGCCAGAATGGCGTCTTTGGCGGACGCATGAAGGAAAACGTCGAGCGCTGTGGCGCAACCGCCGTGATGGTGGAAGACCCCTGGGGCCGGGCCGTGGACCCGCACAAGCTCGAAGACGCCCTCAAGGCCCACCCCGAGGCCCGGCTGGTGGCCTTCGTCCATGCCGAAACCTCCACCGGCGCGCAGTCGGATGCCAAAACACTGGCCGAAATCGCCCATAACCATGATGCCCTGGTGATCATGGATGCCGTCACCAGCCTGGGTGGCACGCCGGTGATGATCGACGACTGGCAGATCGATGCCGTCTACTCCGGCACCCAGAAGTGCCTGTCCTGCACCCCGGGCCTCTCGCCGGTGAGCTTCGGCGAACAGGCGCTCAATCGCATCAAGCACCGCAAGACCAAGGTGCAGAGCTGGTTCATGGACCTGAATCTGGTGATGGGTTATTGGGGCAGCGGTGCCAAGCGCGCCTATCATCATACCGCGCCGATCAATGCGCTCTATGGCCTGCACGAGGCCCTGGTCATCCTCCAGGAGGAAGGTCTTGAGCAGGCCTGGGCACGTCATGCGCGGATGCATCAGGCCTTGAAGGCCGGCTTTGAGGCCATGGGCCTGCGCTTCGTGGTGCCGGAAGCCGAGCGTCTGCCCCAGCTCAACGCCATCAGCATACCGCAGGGTGTGGACGAGGCGGCGGTGCGCGCCCAGTTGCTGCAGGACTATGATCTGGAGATCGGTGCCGGGCTGGGAGCCATGTCCGGCAAGATCTGGCGCGTCGGCCTGATGGGTTTTGGTGCCAACCCGAAGAACGTCCGTCTCTGCCTGGGCGCCCTGGAAGACGTCCTGAGCCGGATGAAGGCGCCCATCGAACGCGGCGCAGCACTTGCGGCGGCGGATAGGGTGCTTGGCTGAACCCGTTTGAACAGCGATAGCGGAAAGGCCCGGTCACCCGGGCCTTTTTCATGGGAGAAATGCCGTGCCAGACGACAAAGCGCAGTTACTGCAGACATTGCTGCTCACAGAAATTCCCCTCACCCAGGCCTTGCAGTTGCAGGTGGAGTCCCTGGATGACCAGGGCCTGCGCCTGCGCGCCCCCTTGCTCCCCAATCTCAATCAGGAGCGCAGTGCCTTTGCGGGTTCTCTCAATGCACTCGTTACCCTCGCCGGCTGGGGCATGACCTGGTCGCTGATCAGCGAGGCGGGTCTGCAGGCCGCCATCCTGATCCAGGACAGCCGGATCCAGTACCTGTGGCCCGTGCATCAGGATTTCAGCGCCTTCTGCCCGCCCCCTGAGCCATCCGAGGCCCAGCGCTTCATCCGCGCGCTAGCACAAAAGGGGCGGGCACGCCTGTCGCTGAGCGCTGAAATCCAGGCGGATGGCCGGCTACTGGCCACTTTCGCCGGACGCTATGTTGCCACCCTTGAACCCTCTTCCCCGGCATGCCAGGCCTGACCTGCCGCAAAGCTGGCGAGTGCGCTTTGTAGCGCAGGAACTGTTCCGTTTGGGACAGGACTTGCGTTTCGTGAAAGCCTCCTGACCGCAGTTCATGCAAGTGTCTCGACAGATTTTTCTGGCACGGAAAATGCTTAAAGTGTGTCTATTTGCTGATTGCTGGAGAAAACATGCCCGTTTTTACCTGGTTCAAACCCCTGCTGTTTCTCGCTGCTGCCGGACTGAGCACGCCGGTACTGGCAGGTAGCGGGGAGCTCACCCTGATCCATCTGGGGGACTTGCACGGCCACCTCGTGCCCAGGCCTGACGTCCGTGAGGGCGGCAGCGGCGGCACCCTCGGCGGCCTGGCGCGCATGTACACCAAGATTCAGGAAATCCGTGACCGCAACCCCAACAGTCTCCTGATCAATACTGGCGACACCATCCAGGGATCGGCCGAGGTGCTTTTCACCCGCGGGCAGGCCATCATCGACGTGCTCAACCAGTTCAAGTTTGATGCCTTCGCGCCCGGCAACTGGGACTATGTCTACGGCAGCAAGCACTTCGTCAAGACCTTTGCCGGGCCGAATCCGGTCGCGCCCTGGAACAGCATAGCCGCCAACCTGTACTACGCCTCGAAAGAAGAAGATCCTTACACCTTCTTCCCGGACAAGGCCGGTCAGCGCGTATTGCCGCCCTATCTGATCAAGAACGTCAATGGCCTCAAGGTCGGCATCCTGGGATTCACGTCTGAACGCGGCCCGCAGACGGTAGGCCGGATGGTCGCCAAGGGCTTCGTATTCAGTACCGGCGATTCCGAATTCCCGAAATATATCAAACTGCTCCGCCAGCAGGAGAAGGTCGACCTGCTGGTGGTTGCGTCGGAACTGGGATTGTCCAACAACATCCGCATGGCCGAGGAATACCCCGGCATCGACGTCATTCTGTCCTCGGACATGCATGAGGAGACCCGCAAACCCGTCGTTACCAAAACCGGCACGGTGCTCGTCGAAGAGGGACAGGATGGCATGATGCTGGGCGAACTCAAGGTGCAGGTCGACAACGGTAAGATGACCCAATGGCGCTGGACGGCCCATGCCATCGACGACAAGGTTCCTGAGAACCGGCAGATTGCCCGCGCCGTGCGCGATGCCCGCAAGACCTTCGTCAGTGGTCGCGACTTCAAGGCCCACGTCAATCCCTTCAACGGTACACACCTGCAACGCCCCATCGATGCGGTCGTGGGTTACACCACCATTCCGCTGCACCGCGCCAATTTTACGCAGAGCAGCCTGCCAGCCGCCGTTGAAGGCTCCTCGCATGACTTCCTGACGGATGCCTTCCGCAGCGTCTCTCAGGCTGACATTGGCGTCATTCGCGGCTTCCGCTATGGAACCCAGGTCGCGCCGGGACCGATCCGCATGGAAGACCTGTATCACTTCATCCCCATCGGTCCACAGATCGGGGTGGTGCGCATCCAGGGGCGCTTTCTGAAGCGGCAGCTGGAAAACTCCGCCAAGGGCAGCATTGATCCTAACACCTCCGCCTGGACGGGTGGCTGGATGTTTGGTGTCAGTGGACTGACCTTCGATTTTGATCCCTACCAGGCTACGGGCTTCCGGGTCAGCAACATTCGTGTGAACGGCAAGCCGCTCGATCCGGAAGCCGCCTACGAGTACGCAGGCTACTGGTATGGCAATGATCCGAACATGGTCAATGGCTGCGAGTGCCCGCGTCTGCCCGGCACCTTCATCCGCGTGGTCAAGGACGACAGCGGCGAGGCGCTCGATGCCACCGAGGTCGTGGTCCGCTATCTCGCCAGCCTGCCTAACAGGACCGTCACCCCGCAACTGAAACGCATACGGCTGATGCAACCGCTTCCCAAACCGCTATACGGGTTCCCGGAACTACAGCCCTTGCGCGGGGCTCACCCCGACTAAGGGACTCCACGCCGGCCACCTGGCCGGCGTTTTTTTTCCAGCAAAAAGAAACGTCCGGTTCCCGCGCCGGCCCCTGAATCATGCCACCGGTGCAGATCACCCCAGGACCGGCCCGGGCCACACCGAGCATTTTCCTCGCCTTACCCACATCGCCAACTTCTTGACACAACTTCGGTAGCAATTTTTTTCCACTGACCTGAAATGTCCACTCAGGCAGCCTTCAAAGCCAGAACCCGCTTCGATTACAGGCGATTTTCGCGATCCGGAGCAGAGACCCGAGGCATGGTCTATCGGACCTTCGGTGCTTTGTACTCCAGAAACAATCACTTAGGGTGTCGACCCTGAAGTACCGGACGAAGGTTATAAGCCTTTCTTAGCAGATACTTATATGCCGGAGTCATTTTTTTGTCGGATGACCACCAAGGATGTGCCAACTTAATGACACCGTGAGGTTTTCATGAATCGTACCCTAATCGCTTCGACTGTCTGCCTGCTGGGCACACTCAGCCCCACTGCCTTTGCTGGCAGCGGCGATCTCACCCTGATCCAGATCGGCGACCTGCATGGTCACATGGTACCCCGGCCGAATGTCAGCAGTACCAATACAGGGCGCATGGAAGGTGGCCTAGCACGCATGTACACGCAGATCGACCGCATCCGCAGCCAGCACAAGGACAACCTCCTGGTCAATGTCGGGGACACCATCCAGGGCTCTGCCGAAGCACTCTTTACCAAAGGACAAGCCATGGTGGACGTCCTGAACTTCTTTGGTATCGATGCCTTTGCGCCGGGCAACTGGGATTTTCTGTACGGCACCAAACGCTTCACGGAACTGTTCGATGGCAAGGCACCCAAGGCTCCCTGGGGTGCGGTTGCCGCCAACCTCTATTATGACGGCGAGCCCTATGCCGACAGGGCCGGCCAGCGGGTATTGCCGCCCTACAGCATCCGCAAGGTCGGTGATCTGAAGATCGGTTTCCTTGGCTTCACCACGGCCCGAGGCGTCCCCATCATCAGCGGCGCCACCAAGGGCTTCAAGTTCACCGAGGGTGACGAGGAACTCAAGCAGTTCATTCCTGTGCTGCGCAACAAGGAGAAAGTGGACCTGATCGTCATGATTTCCGAACTGGGCCTGGCAGACAACATCCGCCTGGCGGAAGCCAATCCCGGCGTGGACGTGGTGCTGTCTGCCGACATGCATGAAATGACCATGAAGCCCGTCGTCACCAAGACTGGCACGGTCATCTCCGAGGTCGGCCAGGACGGCACCCTGCTCGGCGAACTCAACCTGCAGGTACGAAACGGCAAGATGATCAAGTGGGACTGGAAGCCACATATCATCGACGAGCGTCTGCCGGAAAGCCCCAACATCGCCGCCCTGGTGCGCGAAGTGCGCAAGACCTATGTGAGTGGGAAAGACTTCAGGAAGCACACCAATCCCATGAATGGCAGCGTACTGAGCCGCCCGGTGGATACGGTGGTGGGCTATACCAAGGTGCCGCTGATGCGTGGCATTTCTCAAACGAGAACGTGCCCGGTGTCATCGAGGGTTCCTCGCATGATTTCCTCACCGACGCCTTCCGCAGCATGACCGGCGCCGACATCGGTGCCATTCGTGGTTTCCGCTATGGCACGCATGTGCGCCCTGGCCCCATCACGCTGGAAGATCTCTATCATTACATCCCCGTTGGGCCGCAGATTGCAGTGGGTACCATCAAGGGCGCGCAACTGAAGGGTCAGATGGAGAACGCGGCCCATGGCTCACTGAATCCGGATGTCATCACCTGGTCGGGCGGCTGGCTGTTCGGGTACAGCGGTGTCAAGGCCAATCTCGACCCGTATCAGGCGAAAGGCAAGCGCTTCTCCAGCATTCAGGTCATGCGCGCCGATGCGAAGCAATGCACAGCCCTGAATCCAGACGCCAGCTACACCTATGCCTCCTATTACTTCAACACGGATCCGGACAAGGTGAACTTTACCCCGGCCCAGAATATCCGGGTCCTGAAGGACAAGGATGGCAAGCCACTGGACGCCACCGAAGTCGTGGCCCGCTATCTCGCCAGCCTGCCCAACCGCACCGTCAACCCCGAGCCGAACCGGATCCACCTGACAGCACCCCTGCCCAAGCCAGGCTTTGGCAATCTTGAGATCCAGCCTCTGCGCGGGGTCTTCCGACCCGATGTGTCCGGCCCCGGCCGTGCCCCTGCCGGCAATGGATCATCCGGCACGGCTCCCGGGTCATCGACATCCACCCCGAATAGCGCTGGCAATCAGGCCAGCAACGGTGGCAATGCCGGATGCAAACCCTGCAGTACCAGCAGCAAGGTAGCCACGGCCCGGTAACAAGGCGCTGTACCGTATTGTCTCGGGCGCATAAGACAGGGGCGGTCCAAGGACCGCCCCTTTTTCATCAAGCCAGCATTTTTTCAGTCAGCATGCAAAAAGCGGGCACGAGGCCCGCCTGGAAAGTCACGATTGGGACAACAAGTCAGGGCTTGCCGACCTGCTCCCGCTCCTGCCAAAAGCGGGCCTTTTCCCTGTCAGGCGCCAGGCCAAGTTCGCCGCGTCCATAGATTTCCACCAGCCGCTGCATGGCCAGCCGATTGCCGCGCTCAGCCGCTTCGGTCAGCCAGTGCAGGGCCTGTTCCCGGTTCCGGGAAACACCCCAGGCACCAGTTTCATAACGCAAGCCAAGCTGATACTGGGCCTGCGGGTCGCCAGCCAGCGCCTTGCGTTCGAGTTCATGGCCTGATTGCTGGAAGGCTTCCGTGATTCCGATTCCAAAACTTTCCAGGGAATGCAGCAGCTTCACGGCATCCGAGTGGCCCTGCGCGGCGGCACGATCCAGCCAGTTGCGGCCCCGCTGCAGATCCTTTTCAACGCCCAAGCCCTCGTGGTACATCCGCCCCAGCAGGAACTGGGCATCCGCGTTGCCCTGGTCGGCGGCACGTCCAAGCCAGAACTCCGCCTTGCGCGGATCACGGCCGACGCCCTGCCCGTGCAGATAGGCCTCGCCCAGACGGAGCTGCGCATCGGCCGAACCCTTGTTTGCGGCCTGCTGCCACCAGAACACTGCCTTGGCCGGGTCCTTGGGGGCTCCGCGCCCTTCGGCATAGGCTTGGCCAAGCAAATCCTCGGCATAGGGTAGGCCACCCCGGGCAGCCTTTTCCAGCCAGAAGAAGGCCGCCTTCTCGTCCGGTTCCAGGCCATAGCGGCCCTCACGGTAAGAAAGACCCAGCAACAATTGCGCTCCCAGGTTGCCGCGCTCGGCGACATTGCGCAACATCATCAGGTGTTCGGTGTCGTTCGCTGCCCACCCTGGAGCGCTGACCAGGGTGGTGAACAGCAGGGCGGGCGCGAGAAGTTTGCGGATCTTCATGAAGGCTGCTTCTTCAGTGGTGTTACCTTGCCGGCATCAATACCTTCATCCAGCGGGGTGGCGTCAGTCGCACACTCCCTGAACACTCGCCGCGTGCAGGTTTCACAGCGCTCAGGGTTGAGCTTCTTGTGGATGGCGGCAATGGCCTCGGCCTTGGAAGCAAAGATATTCTCCTCGCCGATGTCGGCAAGATAGCCGCCCTTGCGCAGCATCCTGCACAGGCCTTCCTTGACATTGGCAAGATACAGCCCACCCCCCATCCGACGGCGGCGCTTGGCCTCCTGCACCAGCATTTCCGCACCGGCAACGTCGACGAAGTTGATGCCATCTGCCAGGATCAGCAGATGTGTGTGTTCCGGGCGACGCTCATCGATTTCCTGCAGCTTCTGCTGTACATGGCTGACCGCACCAAAGAATACTGAACCATCGATCCCGACGATCTTGAGCTGCGGGCATTCCTGACTCTGATTGGCGGCCTCGAAGCGGCGCTTGGGATTGGACAGGTCCGGAGACATGTCGCGAATGGCTGGCCGCGAGGTACGATTCAGATAAAGCACCAGGGACAGGATCACGCCGACATAGATTGCAAATTCCAGCTCCACGAACAGGGTGGCAAAAAAGGTGGTCGCCAGCACGATGGTTTCGGAACGACTCGCCTTGAAGATCGCGCCCATGTGATGAAAATCAATCAAGCCCCAGGCCACCAGGACGAGCACGGCGGCCATGGCCGCCACCGGCAGGTAGGCCGCCAGCGGCGCGACCAGCAACAGGATCAGACCCAGCGCGATGGAGGCGAACACTGCGGCCAGCGGGGTCTTGGCGCCAGCCTCATAGTTCAGGCCGCTACGGTTGAAGGAACCGCTGGAGGCATAGCTGGAAAAGAAGCTGCCGATCACGTTGGCAAGGCCCTGGCCGACGAACTCCTGATTGCCATCGATGCGCTGCTCCGAACGCACAGCAATCGCGCGCGAGATCGAAACGGCCTCGGTCAGTGCCAGCATGGTCACGGCGAAAGCGGTCGGCGCCAGGGTTTTCAGGGTATCGAGACTGAAATCCGGCGAGGAAAGCGGCGGCAGACTGGCCGGCAGGGCGCCTACCGTGGCAAGACCGGTCACATCCACACCCAGCATGTTGTTCAGCACCAGAGCGGCGAGGCTGCCCACCACCATGGCGGCAATCATGTAAGGGATCTTCTTGAAATAGGTCTTGACCAGGATGCCAGTCACCAGGGTCAGTATCGCCACGGCGGTGACATAGGGATTGATGTTGCCGACCTGCAGCGCAAAGGCATGCAGCGTTTCATAGAAAGTGCTCCCCCTGGGAATCTCCACGCCAAAGAAATTCTTGATCTGGGTGGAAGCGATCAGGATGGCAGCGCCGGCAGTGAATCCGATCACCACGGTATGCGAGATGAAGTTCACCAGCGTACCCATGCGGGCGATGCCCATGATCAGCTGAATCAGGCCGACCAGGAAAGTCAGGGTCAGCACCAGCGAGATATACTGGCCAGTACCCGGTTCCGCGAGCGGGCTGATGGCGCCGAACACCACGATCGAGATCGCCGTGGTGGGCCCGGATACCAGGTGCCATGACGAGCCGAACAGGGCGGCGATGATGGCCGGGACCATGGCCGTGTACAGACCGTATTCGGGGGGCAGGCCGGCAATGGTGGCAAAGGCAACACCCTGGGGCAACACGATGATGGCGCCTGTCAGTCCGGCAAGGGCATCATCCCGCAGGCTGCCCCGATTGACGTTGGGCCACCAGCGCAGGAAGGCAAACACCTTGTATAGCCACAAATTACATGCAAGTACGTCTTTCACGGCAGGATCTCGATGGTTTCGTTAATCGTGGCGGTCCAATGGACCCAGACACTGGCAGGAAAATCTTGCGCTCTGGCACGGGGGCATGGCCCGAGCCTTCCGCGAGAGCAGGCATCAAGCAAATTCACTTGCTGCCCAGACCTCGAGTGACATCAGCCGTGTATTATTACGAAGAAAGACAAAGCCATCAAGCACTTGCCGGGATTTGTCAGCTTTTCCGCTCTCCGGCTGCGCGATCGGTTCCCGACAAGCTATTGAATTTTTATATTATTTACTGCCTGCGACAGAACAAACGGGGCCCTGAGGCCCCGTCAGCACAGGCCCGGCTACGGCCAGGCTACATGCGGCTATGGGTCCGGCTGGCTGCTGCCGTGGCGGCACCCAGCATAGACTTGGTCTCCATGCGCTCCTCACGCGGCGGAATCTCAGCATCCAGACCGAGCGTCTGCATCCAAAGCTCGCGGGCCCAGCCCATGGTATGGAAAAGGTGCTGGTGCTCCTGCTGATGCACCCGGTCGAAAGCATCGGACAATACCTGTTTTTCGTGATCGGACAGGTCATCGGCTTTATGAGTGACCAAGCCGATCAGCATCCAGTTCTGATAATCCTTGGCCTCGGCATCAATGACCGCTTCCGCGGCGACCAGCTCCGCCCCTCCAGGACCCGCGCCCTCGATGGCCATGTCGATGGATTTGACCAGGGCATCGGTCTTGGCGCGCACGACTTCCCGGCCAGGGGTCATGCGCTCGGGGTCGAGCCCCAGATTGGCGAACATATCCCGATAGATTCGTTCATGCTCCCGGGTCTGCTCCAGATATTCCCCCATCTCCTTGCGAAATTCAGGCGTGACGGATGCTGCCAGCGCTTTCTCATATACCTTGATCCCGCCCAGCTCTGTCTCGATGCCCTGATAGAGCAACTCCTCCAGCTTCATGCGATTCATGAACCACCTCCATGGCGAAAAAGACGTCTCGTACATGGATTAGTAAGCACGGGAAGGGTGGGAGTTCAGCCCCTGTCCTAGGACGCAGGTCGGAAATGCAGGCGCAATAGAGCTGGCCGGCAAGCCGGACTATACTGCTGAGACTGGCTCGAACACTGAGGAAAGTTCATGGATACAGGAATACTGCTGGAAGGAAGGATCTTGCGCATCCGGCTCAGCAAGCGGGCCGAGCAGGCCTTGAAGCAGCGTAGTACGCCACTGCTGGCAGAAATGGAACTTTATTTCAGCTGCCTGATTCGCAAGAAGGTGCGTTTCCTGGAGGCTGGTGATGGCCTCGAAGTCGATGACAAACTCCGGGTCAGCTTCCGCCCGGTCATGACCCGGGTCTGTGGGACTGATTACGCCGGGAAAGAACCGCCGCTGACCGACTTTCCGATTGAGGACCGTGGCCGTTTTCTGCCCCGCTGGCTCAACATCGATTACCGCAACGGACAGTGGACGGGCGAGTTCGGCTATGAGCGCGAACCACTGAAAATTGCCTGAACGCAGGGCTGGCAAACAAAACCGCCGCCCCTCGCGGGTACGGCGGCTGGCGGAGACTTTGGCGCCTAGCGGTTCTTGCTTTCCATCATCTGCTCGATGATCGGGGTCAGGATCACTTCCATGGCATAGCCCATCTTGCCACCCGGTACCACGATGGTGTTGGCACGGGACATCCAGGAGCCGTGGATCATCTGCAGCAGCAAGGGGAAGTTCTGCTTCTTCGGCTCGCGAAAGCGGATGATCACGAAACTTTCATCCGGAGTCGGGATGTCGCGGGCAATGAAGGGATTAGATGTGTCCACGATCGGCACGCGCTGGAAGTTGATGTGCGTGCGCGAGAACTGCGGCGTGATGTACTGCACATAGTCCGGCATGCGGCGCAGGATGGTGTCGGTCACCGCCTCGGCGGTGTAGCCACGCTGTTTGCAGTCGCGATGGATCTTCTGGATCCATTCCAGGTTGACGATGGGCACGACGCCGATCAGCAGGTCGACATACTTCGACACATCGACATCGCCGTCGGCAACGCCACCATGCAGGCCCTCATAGAAAAGCAGGTCGGTGCCTTCGTCAATGTCCTGCCAGGGCGTGAAGGTGCCCGGCTCCTGCTTGTAGGGTGCAGCTTCATCTTCATCGTGCAGATAAAGGCGCGTCTTGCCCGTGCCGTTTTCGCCGTACTGGCGAAACAGCGCTTCCAGTTCGGCAAAAAGGTTGGCTTCCGGGCCAAAATGGCTCAGATTGCGGCCCTCAACAGCAGCCGCCTTGATCGCCTCGCGCATTTCCAGGCGGTTGTAACGGTGGAAGCTGTCGCCTTCAACTACGGCGGCATTCAGTTTCTGACGACGGAAAATATCACCGAAGGCATGCTTGACGGTGGTAGTGCCCGCGCCGGAGGAGCCGGTTACCGCAACGATGGGGTGCTTCTTGGACATACTGATCTCCTGTCTTTAATATTCAAAACCGGCCTCTGCAGCCAGGTAGGCGCAGGGATGATCCGCCGGGCGGGACGGATCAGAATTCAGTGCAGGCAATATCGCTTCGCATGATCGGAGGCTGCCAGCAGCAGGCTGGCAAACCGTAATGAGCCAGGCGGCCGCGACCTGGTATCTGTCTTTAACCGCGTATGGGAACTGGCCGGGCAAAGGCAGCAAAAACCTGCCGCAAAAGTCAACTATAATCGCTTTGCACCATATCAACAATATCCCGCCCCGACTGATGGCCATGCACGCCAGCCGGCGCATTGACAGGGAAGATACATGACACTTGCTTACTGGATGGTCTTGATTGCCATTTTCCTGCCCTACATTGCCGCCGCAGCAGCAAAATCGGGCGGCAAATACGATAACAGCGCTCCGCGCGCCCAGCTCGAGAAGGCGAGCGGCTGGCGCCAGCGCGCCAACTGGGCGCAGATGAATGCCTTCGAGGCCTTCCCGCCTTTTGCCGCCGCTGTGATCATCGCGCACCAGCTCAATGCGCCTCAGGATCGGATCGACTTGCTGGCGGTACTGTTCGTCGGCTTTCGCCTTCTGCACCTCGTGCTTTACATTCTGGACCGGCCGACCCTGCGCTCCCTGGCCTGGGCCGGGGGCTTTCTTTGCGTCATCGGCCTGTTCGTCATCGCCGCCTGAGCGTTTAAGCCAGACTTAAGCTGATTGCACCAACATAGGGCTATCTTTTGGTCCGGAGGACAACAATGAAAGCACCAACAAACCCCTTTGCCTATGACCGCGCCACCCGCTGGCTGCATCTCGGCCTCGCCCTGACGGTCACCTATCAGCTTTTCATCAGCCTGATCATGGACCACCCCCGGCCCGACCGCCCGCTGACCGGCACTGCCGCCCTGATCTTCGAGACCCATGAATGGGTCGGGGTAACGGCTTTCGCCATCGTTGTCGCGCACGTGATCTGGAGCTTCATCGGCCCGGCCGCGGTGCGCTGGACCGGCATGATTCCCTGGCGACCGGCGCAGTGGCGGGTGCTGGGTAACGACCTGCGCTCGATCGCACGCCTGCGCCTGCCCCTGCGGGATGAGCATGACGGGCTCGCCGCCCTGACCCATGGCCTGGGGCTGCTCGCCGTGCTTGGTTCTGCCATAAGCGGATTCATCTACTTCCTGTTCGCCCCGGAAGGCGGCGGCAGGTCACCGGACTTCGTCAGATCCGCCATGGGCTTTCACGAGTTCATGTCCACCTTCGTGTGGATCTACTGGGGCGGTCACGTGGGCATGGCGCTGTTGCACCGGCTCATGGGGCACCGGATCTTCGAACGCATCAAGCCATGATTACTCATCAGGCTTGCAGGGACGATCAGGCGGGATATCATGGAAGGGCATTGCCGACGCAAACCCAAAACTCGCATACCAAGGAGCCTGGCATGAAAATCACCTTACTTGCAGCAACCTCCCTGCTCACCCTGCTGGCCGCTGGATGCACGACCTCGCCGGATGGCGGTATGGCTGGCAGTCAGGCACTTGACGTTCCCATGTACGCGGCCACCCCCACGGGCCCCGGTCAGCAAGTTGGCATCATTCACGCCATGGATAGTGGCAACGGCCTCGTACTACAGGCAAAACTGCAGGGCCTGACACCCGGCGTACATGGTTTCCATGTCCATGAGAACCCCTCTTGCGACCCCAAGGAAAAGGATGGCAAGCCGGAACCCGCACTGGCAGCCGGCGGACATTATGATCCGCAGCACAGCGGCAAGCACGAAGGCCCCATCGGCATGGGACACCTGGGGGACCTGCCGCCGCTCAACGCCAATGTCGATGGCAGCGTGAACATGAGCGTCACCGCGCCGCGCCTGAAGCTTGCCGACATCCGCGATCACGCCCTGATGATCCATGCCGGTGGCGATAACTTTTCAGACCAGCCCAAGCCTCTGGGCGGCGGTGGCGCCCGCGTGGTCTGCGGCGTCGTGAAATAAGCTTTGGCTGCATCGAGCAGACGCCCCTTAATGGGGCGTTTTGCTTCTTGAGAGACGCGAACCGGTGCCAAAGATTCACTGGCATTTTGCCACCGAGTCGTTTAAATTTAGTCCACCGAACCCCGCGGGAGAGACTCCAGACCACACGCTGGAGCGCCGAAGGATCAAATCCTCCCGAAAAATCTCAGGCAAAAGGACCGCGGGCAGCCAACAGGCATCGGCACTCTGGAGAGACCCCGCTTGCGGGGCACCGACGGGGCTCAAGCTCTCAGGTTCAGGGACAGAGGGGAGATGCGCGGCCAAAGCCGCCTGTCACCCATTGTCCGGAGTGCGCATGCCGCCCCAGAAAGCCATCCCCATTCAAGTCCGGCGCGCAACCCAGCCCAACTGCGGCCCCATGCCCGCCTGGATTCGCCAGCCCCTTGGCCAGGATCCCCATTTCGGCCTGACCCGGACCGCCGTCCAGGAAAATGCCCTGCACACCGTCTGCGAGGAAGCCAAGTGCCCCAATCGCGGCGAGTGCTGGAGCCGCGGCACGGCCACCTTCATGATCCTTGGCGACACCTGTACCCGCGCCTGCGGCTTTTGCGCGGTTAGGACCGGCAGGCCCGAACACGCGCCCGATAGTGATGAACCCCGCCGAGTCGCGGAGGCCGTGGCCCGCATGGCACTCAAATATGTCGTGCTGACCTCGGTCAATCGCGACGACCAGCCCGATGGTGGGACCGGCATCTTCGCCGAGACCGTGCGTTTGCTGCGCGCCGCGAATCCCGGGATCGGCATCGAACTGCTCACCCCCGACTTTCGCAACTGCCAGGACCAAGCCCTGGCGCGCATCGCGCCACTTGCACCCCTGGTCTGGGGGCATAATGTCGAGACCGCCCCGAATCTCTACAAAACCGTGCGCCCCGGCGCGGACTATGCGCGTTCGTTGCGTCTTCTCGAAGCCGCGGCAAGGCTTCCCGAAATCGAGGCCAAAACCGCGCTGATGCTGGGCCTGGGCGAAACCGAGCATGAGGTCCTTGACGTGCTGCGCGACCTGCGTGCCATTGGCGTGCAGCGCCTGGCCCTGGGCCAGTATCTGCGCCCCTCCATGCAGCACCTTCCGGTCCGGGCCTACATTGAACCCGCACAATTCGAGTACCTGGCGCAGGCCGCCCGGGAGATGGGTTTCTCCTGGGTCAAGGCCGGCCCCCTGGTACGTTCCAGCTATCACGCCGAAGACTGAACAAGAGGAAGACCGATGGGCTTGCGTACCCCCCTTTATGACTGGCATGTGGCGCAGGGCGCCAGGATGGTGGATTTCGGCGGCTGGGACATGCCCCTGCACTACGGCTCGCAGCTCGAAGAACACCATCAGGTGCGCCGCAGTGGCGGCATTTTCGATGTGTCACACATGACGCCCGTGGATTTCAATGGCGAGCAGGCCGGCGCCTTCCTGCAAAAGCTGCTCGCCAATGACATTGCCAAGATCCAGAAGACGCCTGGCAAGGCGCTCTATTCGTGCATGCTCGATGAAAGCGGTGGTGTGGTGGATGATCTCATCGTCTATTTCATCCGCCCGGATTTCTATCGCATGGTCATCAATGCCGCGACCACCGACAAGGATCTGGCCTGGATGGAACAGCAGCGCGCCCGCTTCGCGCCGGATGTTTCCATGCAGCCGCGCAAGGATCTGGCAATGCTCGCCGTGCAGGGCCCCGAGGCCCGCGCCAGGGTCATCGAAGTGCTGGGTCTGCCCGCGCTCGATGCCCTCAAGCCCTTCGTCGGTGGCTTTTTCGATGTCAATGGCAGTGAATACTTTGTGGCCCGCACCGGTTACACCGGCGAGGACGGTTTCGAGATCATGCTGCCGGCTGCCGAGGCCCCGGCCTTGGCCGACCGGCTGCTGGCCGCGGGTATCAAACCCGCCGGCCTTGGCGCGCGCGACACCCTGCGCCTGGAAGCCGGCATGAACCTCTATGGCCAGGACATGGACGAGAGCACCACGCCGCTGGAGTCCAATCTCGCCTGGACGCTGGCGATGAAGGATGGGCGCGACTTCATCGGCCGCAAGGTGCTCGATGAGCAGCTTGCCCATGGCATACCGCGCACCCTGATCGGGCTGGTGGTGCCCGCCGGCGGCATCCCGCGCGGGCATCAGGCCGTGTTGAACGGCAAGGGCGACAGGATCGGCGAAGTGACCAGCGGCTCCTTCTCCCCCACGCTTGGGCTGGGCATTGCCTTTGCGCGGGTGCAGGGCCAGTTCGAGCCCGGCGCCGAGCTGGCGCTTGAGATTCGCGGCAAGGCCGTGCCGGTACAGGTGGTGAAACCACCCTTCGTGAAGCAGGGACAGAAGAATTTTTGAATAACCATTTCAAAAGGAGCACCCGATGAGCAATATCCCCAACGACCGCCGTTACACCGAAACACACGAATGGGTCCAACCCATGGGTGAAGGCGTGTTTCGCGTCGGCATCAGCGACCACGCCCAGGACCTTCTGGGGGATCTGGTCTATGTCGAGGCGCCGCAGGTCGGCAAGCAGCTCAATGCCAAGCAGGACGCCGCCGTGGTCGAGTCGGTCAAGGCCGCCAGCGACGTCTATGCCCCGATCGCGGGCGAGATCACGGCCGGCAACGAGGCCCTTGCCGGGGCGCCTGAAACCATCAACCAGGACGCCTATGGCGAAGGCTGGATCTTCGAGATCAAGGCCAGCAATCCTGCGGATTACGACAATCTGCTGGATGCCGGGGCGTATCAGAACCTGATCGAAAGCGAGTAGATGTAGATATGCCCTTCATTCCGCATACCGAAGATGAAATTCGCGCCATGCTGGACGCCATCGGCGCCCCCAGCATCGAGGCGCTGTTTGACGAGATCCCGGCCGAGCTGCGCGCCGGCAAGCTGGAAAAAGTCCCTGAGCGGCTGTCGGAGATGGAAGTCCAGCGGCTGATGCGCGAGCGCGCCGAGCAGGACGGTCATCCCCTGTCTTTCATTGGCGCCGGCGCCTACGAGCACCACATCCCAGCGGCGGTCTGGGAGATCACCACGCGCGGCGAGTTCTATTCCGCCTACACGCCCTATCAGGCCGAGGCCAGCCAGGGCACGCTGCAGCTCATCTATGAATACCAGAGCATGATCGCGAGCCTGACCGGCATGGATGCCTCCAACGCCTCGCTCTACGATGGCGCCTCGGCCCTGGCCGAAGCCGTGCTCATGGCGGTGCGGGCGCACAAGTCCGCGCGCCGGGTGCTGATGCCCGCCACGGTACACCCGATCTGGCGGCGCGTGGTGCACGCCATCGTCAGGAATCAGGGCATCGAACTGGTCGAAGTCCCCTATGACCGCCAGGGTGGCTTTACCGATCCCGCCGCACTCGAGGCCTTCGCCGGCCAGGACTTCGCGGCCCTGGTCATCCCGCAGCCCAATGTCTTTGGCGTGCTGGAAGATATGGATGCGCTCACGGACTGGGCGCATGCCAACAAGATGCTCGCCATTGCCGTGGCCAATCCCACCAGCCTGGCCCTGCTGAAAGCACCGGGCCACTGGGGCGGCCAGGGCGCGGACATCTGCGTCGGCGAAGGCCAGCCGCTGGGCATTCCGCTGTCCTCGGGCGGCCCCTACTTCGGCTTCATGAGCTGCAAGATGGCACTGGTGCGCCAGATGCCCGGTCGCATCGTCGGCGCCACCACCGATCTCGATGGCAAGCGTGGCTATACGCTCACGCTGCAGGCGCGCGAGCAGCACATCCGCCGCGCCAAGGCCACCAGCAACATCTGCACCAATCAGGGCCTGATGGTCACCGCCGCAACCATCTACATGAGCCTGATGGGGCCCGAGGGCCTGGAGCGGGTCGCCGCCGCCAGCCATGCCAAGACCCGCAAGCTGGTCGAGCAACTCAGGGCCATTCCCGGTGTGGAAGTGGCCTTTGACCGGCCGGTCTTCCACGAGGCCGTGATCCGCCTGCCGCGCAGTGCTGAGACCGTGCTCAAGGCCATGGAAGCCCAGGGCGTGCTCGGCGGCTTCAATCTGAAGCCCTTCTATCCCGAGCTTGGCGAGGCGCTACTGGTCTGCGCCACCGAGACCAAGACCGATGCGGACCTGGCGCGCTATGTCGAAGCGCTGCGCCAGGCGCTGGACAACGTTCAAGAGGTTTGATCATGCTCATTTTCGAACACAGCCGGTCCAAGCGCGTCAACAGCGCCCAGGCCCTGACGGGGAATCCTGGCATCTCCGACATCCCGGCCGCCATGCGCCGCCAGGACAAGCCCCTGTTGCCGGAAGTCTCGGAGCTGCAGGCGGTGCGCCACTACACGCGCCTGTCGCAGAAGAACTTCTCCATCGACACCCAGTTCTACCCGCTGGGTTCCTGCACCATGAAGTACAACCCGCGCGCCTGCAACACGCTGGCGTTGCTGCCGGGCTTCACCGGCCGCCATCCGCATGCGCCGGACAGCACCGGTCAGGGGCTGCTGCGGACGCTCTTTGAACTCCAGGAATATCTGAAAGACGTGACCGGCATGGCGGCGGTCAGCCTGACGCCGGCCGCCGGCGCCCAGGGTGAGTTCGCGGGTGTGGCCATGATCCGCGCCTACCATGAATCGCGCGGCGACACTGTGCGCAGCGAGATCCTGGTCCCGGATGCCGCCCACGGCACCAACCCCGCCACCGCCATCATGTGCGGCTACACGGTGCGCGAGATCCCGACAGACGAAAACGGTGACGTCGACCTGGCGGCGCTCGAAGCCGCTGTCGGCCCGCAGACCGCCGGACTGATGCTCACCAATCCCTCTACGCTGGGGGTATTCGAGCGGCGCATCCGCGAGATCCAGAAGGTCATCCACAATGCCGGTGGCCTGACCTATTACGATGGCGCCAATCTCAACGCCATTCTCGGCAAGGTCAAGCCCGGCGACATGGGCTTTGACGTCATCCACATGAACCTGCACAAGACCTTCTCCACCCCGCACGGCGGCGGCGGTCCCGGCGCCGGTCCGGTGGGCGTTTCGGCGCGGCTCGAACCTTTCCTGCCCATCCCCATGATCGGCAGGGACAGCGATGGCAGTTACCGCCTGCTCAACGAGGCCGACCGGCCGCAGAGCATCGGGCGCATGAGCGCCAATATCGGCAATGTCGGCGTGCTGCTGCGCGCTTACATCTACGCCCGCCTGCTGGGCCGCGAGGGCATGCACCGGGTGGCCGAATTCGCCACGCTCAACGCCAACTATCTCATGGCTGAACTGAAGAAGGCCGGTTTCGACATGGCCTATCCCGAGCGCCGCGCCACTCACGAGTTCATCCTGACGCTTGAGAAGGAAGCCAAGCAGTATGGGGTGCGCGCCATGGATGTGGCCAAGCGCCTGCTCGACTACGGCATGCACGCGCCCACCACCTATTTCCCGCTACTGGTGCCCGAGTGCCTGCTGATCGAACCCACCGAGACCGAGGCCAAGGAAACCCTGGACCAGTTCGTGGACGTGATGAAGACCATTCTGGAAGAAGCGCGCAATGATGCGGCACTGGTCAAGGGTGCGCCCTACACCCTGCCGGTACGGCGACTGGACGACGTCAAAGCGGCCAAGCAACTGGATCTGGCTTACAGGCAGACCAGTGTTTGAATGACTGCGCGAGTTAGCAGTCAGGTCCTCAGAAAAAGGCCCGGGAAAAACCCGGGCCTTTTTCATGGAGGGTTTGCGCCCGCCCCGCTGCGCCTTACAATGGGCCAATTCTTTCCTTCATTGTCCGCCCAGGAGTGGCATGCCCATGTCCGCACTGCCCGAGAAATCCCAGCAAATCATCCAGGCGCACGCCGGCCTCATCCACCGCGTGGTGATCGCCTGCCACAACCGCAGTCAGGTCCCGGATCTGGAGCAGGTCCTGCAGATCGCCAGCGACAATGGCTGGGCCGAACTGGTGACATCCATCCGCCGGGTGCTCAATGGCCGGCGCGACGCCGGGGTCTTCGTAGGACTCGATGAGGATGATCGTGTGGTGGTGGAGACCATCCTGCGGGGCATTCAGAACCCCAACAGCCTACCGGATCTCAACGCCAAGCCAGACCCGACACTCGCAGCACCCGGACTTGCGAGCATGATCTTCGAGGCGGGACGCGGCAATGCCCAGGCCCTGCAAGTGCTCGGCGGCATGGCCGAGCAGATGTCGGCCGCCGGTGGGGACATGGCGCGACTGGCCGCCATCATGCGCCCCCTGGTCAATGGCGAGCGCGACCCCGACAGGCTCTGCAAGGGCATGAGCAGCACCGGAGAAACACTGGTGCTCTCGATTCTGAAGGAACTCGATCGGCTGCAGCCTCAGTAAAGGTTCAATCGAGATCGGCGAGAATGCCGCCCTGCTCCCGCCGGCCCTCGTCCACGCCATACATCCAGCCGGTGAGGGTGTAGCGGTCCGCGTTGGTGGGCAGCACTTCGTGAAGAATGTCGGCGCTGCGAAACAGCACCAGCCGGTCCAGCAGGGGTTCGATGCGCCGAGATCCGGGGGTCAGCACATGCAATTCCCCGGCATCCTGCGACACCCAGTCAGGGTTGAGAAAATACACGCAACTGACTACCCGGTTGCTGCCCTCGGCAAAGGCGTCCCGGTGCACCTTGTAAAAGGCGCCCGGCTGATAGCGGGCAGCATGGCACTCGAAGCCGCGTAGGCCGAGAAAGGCCTCGCGGTTCAGCTGTTCGCGCAGATCCTCTATCCTGTCGAAGAACTGCTGTATGCCTGCTGGCAAGGCCTGCGTCGCATCCAGCCAGAAAATCTCGTCATTGCGCACGGCCGGCGCCAGGGCCTCGCCACTGTTGCGGCCCACCCGGGCCGGGCGCCCCAGACCGGCCTCGAAAAGAGCAAGGACCTCGGCGCGCACCTGCCGCGCCAGTGCCTCGCCCAGGAAGCCATCCCAGAGCACCAGGCCGCTGTCCGCCAGTTGATCGATCCATTCAGGGTTTTGCATGCACTCTCTCCCGCGGGGCTTGCCTCAGTTGCCCGGTGTCCCCATATTCTCTTAAATCATCCACTGATATTCCACTGAATGCAAAAGGGAGTGCAACATGGCGCAAGGCCCATACGTACAGGATGTCGATGTTTCAAGCTTCGACCAGGTCGTCATCGAAGGTTCCCGCGAACGGCTGGTGCTGGTGGACTTCTGGGCGCCCTGGTGCGGCCCCTGCCGCGCCCTCGGTCCCGTGCTCGAAAAGCTCGCCACTGATTACGCCGGGAAATTCCTGCTGGCAAAGGTCAACTCCGACGAGAACCAGGAACTCTCGGTGCAATATGGCGTGCGCGGCATTCCGGCGGTCAAGGCCTTCCTGGACGGGCGCGTGGTCGATGAATTCACCGGCGCCTTGCCCGAATCCGCCGTGCGCCAGTTCCTGGACAAGCTCATCCCCTCGGAAGGCGACAAGCTGCGTGCCCAGGCGGCGGTGCTGCGCCAGTCCGGTCAGGCCGGTGAGGCCGAATCGCTGCTACACGCCGCCCTGCAGGCCGACCCGCGCAATGATCGGGTGCGGCTCGATCTTGCCCGGATTTATGTGGAAACCGGCCGCGAAGCCGAGGCGACGGCGATGATCGAGCAGATGCAGCCGACCTTTCGCATGGAGCCCGAAGTGGAAGCCCTGCAGGCCGCGCTCGAATTCGTGCGCCTGGCCGCTCAGGCCCCGGATGAGGCCACCCTGCTCAAGACCATCGAATCCACCCAGGGCGATAATCGTGCCGAGGCCATGCTGCAGCTCGCCGCAAAGCGCGTCTTGCGCAATGACTATGAGGGTGCCATGCAGCAATTGCTGGAGATGGTGCGCGAGCATCGCAGTTACGGCGATGACGCCGGACGCAAGACCCTGCTGAAGGTGTTCACAATGCTCGGCAATCAGGGCGAACTGGTCAGCCGTTACCGCGCCCAGTTGGCGCGGGCGCTATATTGAAGTTTTTTCGTGATCCAGCAGCCAAACCTTGCGCTGCATTTCCGGGCCCTCGGTCGCGCCACTGTAGCCGCCCAGGCCGGTCCGGGCCACCACGCGATGACAGGGTATGAGAATGGGCAGCGGGTTGCGGCGGCAGGCCTGGCCGACTGCCCGCGGGCTGCTGGACAGGGCTCGAGCGACTTCGCCATAGCTGCGCGTCTCGCCTAAGGGAATGTCTGAAAGGTAAGCCCAGACGGCCTGCTGAAAGGCAGTACCCGGCAAGGGGACCAGTGGCAGAGCTGGGAAGGGATTCGGGGCAGGTCTGGCATGGTCGGGATTGGCGAAATAGGTGCTCAGGGCTTGCGAGGCGACCTGCAGCAGCGGCGTCTGTGCCGGCTGGATACTAGTGGGCGCTTGCGCCAGAAAGTCGAGGGCGTGAATACTCGCCTGACTGGCCTGCAACACCAGCCAGCCCAGGGGTGACTGGAAATGAAGCAACTGGATGGCCGATTCAGCCGGCCTGTGCGTTGCCACTTGCCTTGTCGCCATAGAGTCGCAGAGGGATCAGGGCATTGATCCAGGCCAGAGGCCCGGCAGTCAGCACCCGCGCCCGTTGTGCGGCCCCCCAGACATTCCAGAACAGGGGGTCGGGCTTCGCGGACTCTATCTCGCCTGCCATGGCCAGCATCCAGTCCTGCATAGCACCTGTGCGCAACTGATGCAGGCCGGTTTCCCAGCTCAGCACCTCTTTGCCGTGCTTCCCCGCCCCGACCGCAGCCTGATAGGCATGCAGCAGTCCGGCGTAATCCGGCCAGGGCCCGGCATGAGTCCAGCCGGCCAGCTCGAACACCTGTACCGCGGCGGCAAAGAAGGCCCGGCGCGCCAGGCGGCGGCTCGAGTGATGCATCTTCAGCAAGGCCACCAGACGCAGATAGATCATGGCCAGCCGGCGCTGATCCCCCTCGCCGCGGATGCCACGCTCGAGAATCAACAATCCGAAAGCCAGCAGCAACTGACGCAGAGCGCCGATGGGATCATCACCCAGGGCTCGCAGACGATGCATGTAAGCCTGGAGATTGCGCTCGCGCAGGGCCACGAGAAGCGGGGTGCGGATGTCCGCCGTCAGGCTGACCTTGCCCTCGGGCACGACCACGGAAGGGCCAGGTGGCGCCTGGAAATGCAGATAGGCGGCGTTGACAAAGAGCGCGGTAAACGCCGGCGCCGGGAGCACCTCCTGCAAATCGCTTACATGATCCGCCAGCACCAGGCGCTCGCCGTTGGCATAGTTGTCAGCCGCCACCATCACCGCCAGACGGCGCATCATCATCTGGCGCGGGTCCGCTTCTTCGGCCATGCTGCGCGCCAGGGGCGCGAGTGTATCGAGATCACGGTTATCCAGCGCCTGATTCAGCAGGTCGAGCTCGATGTCCAGCGGCTGTGGTTCTGGAAACCGGCTGTAATCCGGCCAGCCGGCGATGCAGGGCGGCAGGGACTCCAGGGCAGGCGCAAGGCGTTGCAGCGCTTTTTGCAGGAGCGTGGACGGCAGTTCGCCGGAGAGGCCTGCCAGGGCCAGGAAATCCAGCCAGTCCAGCCAGCCGGCTTCGCCCAGAGGCTGGCAGAGCACCCGACGCGCAAAGGCAGGCAGCGCCTCTTGCAGCACTGCCTGCCTTTGTTGCGCATCAGCCAGCACGCCGAGCTGCTGCCCGGCATCGAGTTCCAGCCACTGCTGAAGATTCAGCATATGGCGCAGCTCATGATCCGAATCGGATCAGCCAAGTTTTTCCTTGATGCGGGCAGCCTTGCCGCTGAGATTGCGCAGGTAGTAGAGCTTGGCCCGGCGCACGTCACCACGACGCTTGAGCTCGACCTTGTCGATGAGCTTGGAGTGCATCGGGAAAACGCGCTCCACGCCTTCGCCATTGGAGATCTTGCGCACGGTGAAGGCAGAGTCGAAGCCGCGGTTGCGACGGGCGATGCAGATGCCTTCAAAGATCTGGATGCGCTCACGGTCGCCTTCACGGACGCGCACGTGGACAGCCACGGTGTCGCCGGCGCCGAAATCGGGGATGTCGCTGCGCATCTGTTCCTGGTTCAACTGGTCAATGATATTGCTCATGATTTTCTCCTTAAAACCCATGCTCGGGGTTCGGCTGTTCAGCATTCTGCTCGCAAGGACCGACCCCGCTCCGCTGCGAATCTTCCATGGCTTCCCACTCCTGCCGGTATTCGGCAAGGAGGGTTGCCTCCTCGGGCGTCAAGTCACGCCTGGCCAGCAAATCCGGCCGGCGCTCCCAGGTACGCCCGAGGGCTTCTTTTTTACGCCAACGGGCGATCCTGGCATGATCGCCCGACATCAGAACCGCAGGTACCCGCTGCCTCTGCAACTCTTCCGGGCGCGTGTAGTGCGGGTAATCCAGCAAGCCCGCACTGAATGAATCCTGGGCGGCGGACTCGTCATGTCCCAGCGTTCCCGGCAACAGCCGACTGACGGCATCGATCAACACCAGGGCCGGCAATTCACCACCCGAGAGCACGTAATCGCCGATGGACCATTCCTCGTCCACGCAGGCATTGATGAATCGTTCATCCACGCCTTCATAGCGCCCGGCAATCAGGATCAGGCCTGGTGCCTGCGCCATGTCCGCCACGGCGGCCTGGTCCAGCACGCGGCCCTGGGGTGAGAGATAGATCACCCGTGCCCCGGGGCTGGCCTGCCGGGCGGCGGCCACGGCCGCCATCAGGGGCTCGGCCTTCATCACCATGCCCGGGCCACCGCCAAAAGGGCGGTCATCCACGGTGCGATGCCGGTCCTGGGTAAAATCCCGCGGGTTCCAGCAATGCAGCTCGATGCGGCCCTGCTGCACCGCCCTTCCAACCACCCCTTCCCGCAGGGCCGACCGCACCATGTCGGGAAAGATGGTCAGCACATCGAAGCGCATCAGTAATCGGCCCGCCAGTCCACCCGGATCTGCTTTTGAGCCAGATCCACTTCGAGCACGGCCGTGTAGGGAATCAGGATCTCCCCACCCCCTGCGCGCACCACCAGCACATCATTGGCGCCGGTCTCGAAGAGATGATCCACGATGCCGAGCGGCTCGCCCTCGGGATCGAGCACCTGCAGTCCGACCAGTTGCGACCAGTAGTAGGTGTCATCATCCAGGGCCGGCAACTGCTCGCGCGGTACGGCGATGGACTGCCCCAGCAAGGCGCGCGCCTGCTCCCGATCACCCACCCCTTCAAGCTGCGCGACCAGGGTCTTGCCCTGCTCACGACTCTCGACCACCGTATAAGGCTGCCAGTTGCCTGGCTGCCCCAGCCACCAGGTGGGATATTCCAGGATATCCGGCCGGTACTCGGTATAGGAAAACACCTTGACCATGCCAGCTACGCCAAAGATCCCTTCGACGCGGCCGAGAATGACCCAGTCCGCGTCTTCTGGGCTTGTCGTCATACCGGCTCCGGGATCAGGCTTCGGCCGCTCCGGCCTTGATGCCTTCGGCTTTCAGAAAACCGGCCACCGTGTCGGAGGGCTTGGCGCCCTTGCTCAGCCAGTACTGGATGCGTTCACGGTCGAGATTCAGCTCGCTGGGCTTGGCCACCGGGTTATAGAAACCGACGCGCTCGATGAAGCGACCATCACGGGCGTTGCGGCTGTCGGCTACGACGATGTTGTAGAAAGGCCGCTTTTTGGCGCCGCCCCGAGCCATGCGAATGGTTACCATGAATCCATTATCTCCCAGAAACATTCAAGACCCGGACAATGCGAGTCCGGGCCAGCAAGAAACCGCGCATTTTACCCTGAAGCCGACCGGGATTGGAAGCCCTATCACCGGCTGCGAATTCAAAAAGGACCGGGGCCCGCGCCGCCGCCCCCCTGGCCCGGCAGCATGGCGCGTGGATTGAAGCGGCCCATGAGCTTGCCAAGGCCCCCCTTGCTGAATTTTTTCATCATGCGCTGCATCTGCTCGAACTGCTTCAAGAGCTTGTTGATCTCCTGCACGCTGGTGCCGGAACCCTGGGCGATGCGGCGCTTGCGCGAGCCCTTGATGATATGGGGGAAGCGGCGTTCCTGGGGCGTCATGGAGTTGATCATGGCCTCCAGACGCTTGAACTGCTTGTTGTCCTTCATCTGCGCCATCGCCTCGGCCGGTACCTCGTTCATGCCGGGCAGCTTGTCCAGCAGGGAGCCAACACCGCCGAGCTTCTCGATCTGGCGCAACTGATCGCGGAAGTCCTCAAGATCGAAGCCCTTGCCCTTCTTGAGCTTCTCGGCCATCTTGATGGCCTGCTCCTCGTCCACCTGGCGCTGCACGTCTTCCACCAGGGTGACGATGTCGCCCATGCCGAGAATGCGCGAGGCCACCCGCTCGGGGTGGAAGGGCTCCAGGGCCTTGGTCTTTTCCCCGACGCCGAGAAACTTGATGGGCTTGCCGGTGACCGCGCGAATGGACAGCGCCGCCCCGCCCCGCGCATCGCCATCGGTCTTGGTGAGCACCACGCCGGTGAGCGGCAATGCTTCGTTGAAGGCCTTGGCGGTGTTGACCGCATCCTGGCCGGTCATGCTGTCGACCACGAAGAGGATTTCGGCGGGGTTCAGGGCCTTCTGCAGGTCCTGGATCTCGGCCATGAGCCGCTCGTCGATGTGCAGGCGACCCGCGGTATCGACCAGCAGCACATCGAAACCATGGCGCCGGGCATGATCCAGGGCCTTCTCGGCAATTGCCACCGGCTGCTCGTCGGGACGGCTGGGGAAGAACTCGACACCGACCTCGGCGGCAAGCGTCTTCAACTGGTCGATGGCGGCCGGGCGGTAGACGTCGGCACTGACCACCAGCACCTTTTTCTTCTCGCGCTCACGCAGCCAGCGTCCGAGCTTGCCCACCGTGGTGGTCTTGCCGGAGCCCTGCAGACCGGCCATCAATACCACGGCGGGCGGCCGGACATTGAGCTGCAGGCGATCGTTGGCATCCCCCATCAGATGGGTGAGCTCGTCATTGACGATCTTGATGAAGACCTGGCCCGGGGTGAGATTCTTCGCCACCTCCTCGCCAAGCGCGCGTTCGCGGACGCGGCTGACGAAATCCTTGACCACCGGCAGGGCCACATCGGCTTCGAGGAGCGCCATGCGCACGTCGCGCAGCGCGCCCTGGATGTTCTCCTCGCTCAGGCGCGCCTGGCCGCGGATGTTCTTTAAGGTCTGGGTGAGTCGCTGGGAAAGATTTTCGAACATATCGGTGCCCGTGCACGAGTGGAAAAGGTATTTTAGAGGAAAAGCGCTGTCCGGAACAGACGCAAGCGCTTGATCTTGATAGGCCAAAACCCGATGATACAAGGTCTTCAATCAAGAGACGACAAAGTCCTGCATGCCTTTATCCACGCTCTGGCTCCAGCTCGGCGCCCTACTGGCCTATCTTGGCGTCACCTGGCTCGAATACCGCCGCGTGCGCAGCGAGCGCGCGCCAACCCGCCGGCAATTGCTGCCGCTCGGGATCGTCGCCGCCTCCCTGCATGGCGCCGCGCTGTTTCCAAACCTCATCTTGCCCAGCGGGGCCCTGAACCTCAACCTGGGCCAGTCGCTGTCGCTGTTCGTGTGGCTGGCGGTGATGATCCTGCTGATTGCCAGCGTCTGGCGGCCACTGGTGTTGCTGGGACTGGGCGTGATGCCAGCGGCGGCGCTGGTGCTGCTCGGCCAGGTGGTCTGGACTGGCAGTTCAGTGGTGCCGGTGCGGGTGCAGGGCAGCCCCTATCTGCTCGGCCACATCCTCGTGGCGACCACGGCCTATGCCCTGCTCAGCCTGGCCGCGGTGCAGAGCGTGCTGCTCTGGGTGCAGGAGCGCAGCCTGCGCCTGAAGCACTTCGGGACAAGTTTCAAGTTCCTGCCCCCGCTGCGCGAACTGGAGGGCCTGCTGTTCCAGATCATCTGGACCGGTTTCGTGCTGCTGAGCCTGAGCCTCCTGAGCGGGCTGCTCTTCGCCGACCAGATCTTCGGCAGGCCCTTCGTCTGGGATCACCATACCGTGCTGTCGCTGCTTGCCTGGGCAGTGTTCGCCATCCTGCTCTGGGGGCGAACGCAGCTCGGCTGGCGGGCCCAGACCGCGGTGCGCTGGACTCTTTCGGGTTACGGCATCATCCTGCTCGCCTATTTCGGCGTCAAACTCGTGCTGGAATTCATTCTGCAGCGTCCCTGAACTGCGCCATCACCCGTTGGGCCAAGCGCAGATCTTCAAGCGTCTTGCGCTTTTCAAGCGGGCTGCGCAGCAGATAGGCGGGATGATAGGTGACGATGAGCGGGATACCTTCGTAGGCATGGGGCCTTCCCCGCAACTCACTCAGGGGCGTGTGGGCATGCAGCAGGCTCTGCACGGCGAAACGCCCCAGCGCAACGATCACCTTCGGCTGGATCAGGGCGATCTGGCGCTTGAGATAGGGCTCGCATTGCTGCACCTCCGGCCCCAGCGGATCCCGGTTATTGGGCGGCCGTGATTTCAGCACGTTGCTGATGAAGACATTCTCGCCGCGATGCAGGCCCATGGCGGCCAGCATGGCATCCAGCAGTTTCCCTGCCCGCCCGACGAAGGGTTCACCCCGCTTGTCCTCCTCCGCGCCCGGTGCCTCGCCGACGAACATCCATGCCGCCTGTCGGTCGCCGACACCAAACACGGTCTGCGTACGGGTCTCCCAGAGCGGACAGGCAACGCACTGGGCCACCGTGGCCTCCAGCGTGGCCCAGTCCATCCTGGCGATCAGCTCCGCACGGTTGGGCGTATCGGGCTTACTGGCGGCATCGGCGACATCCATCGATGCCGCCATGGGCGCGCCAGGCTCCCCGATGGGGGTCGCCTGTAGCGGCTGCGCTGCCTGGATTGATTCAGACTGATCCAGAACGCCACCCGGCCGCGGTGTCCAGAGCGGGTCCAGTTCCAGGGTTTTGAGTAGTGCGGACCAGCGATCCGCTGAAGTCGTCTTGCGTGCCATGGGGCGATGGTAGTCCAGCCCGGCGGGCTTGCCAAGAATGTTGTTGGTCCAACCCTCTGCATACTCGAAAATCTCAGTTTCAGCAGGTGGGCTCAGGGCAACCAGTCATGTCAGGCTATTTGCTTGCCGATTCCTGGACATTGGCCACTTTTTCCGCCGCGGCTTCACTGCACAGATCTCCCCGCTGCACGATGAGGCGCACGGGTGCCACCAGCAAGCCCAGCAGGGCCCGGCCGAGCTGACGCCGGGCGGCCAATGGCGGAATATTGATGGCGCGCAGGGCGACATAGAAGGCGAGCCCGAAGCTGACCATCAGGTTCATGAAACCGATCAGCAGCACACCTGCCGTGGTCAGCAGGAAGACCTTTGGCGTCAGGGCAAAATCGAGCGCCTGCCAGGCATAGCCGAAATTGGCCGAGGAAAAGGCGATGTGGCGGATGTCCAGGGGCAGGCCGGTGAGAAATCCCAGGGCGCCAACAATACCCAAGTAAAAGCCGAAAAAGACATTGCCGGCGATGCCACCCAGGTGATCCCCTATGTAATCGGCCACCCGTTTCCAGATGCGCCCGCCCACCAGACGTTGCGGACCGCGCAGACGCGCCAGCCGCTCGGCGATGCGCTCGTAGACGGCCTTGTTGTCATAATAGCCGGACACGATGCCGGAGAGAAAGAGTCCTATCCCGGCGACCCCGGCGTAAAAGAGCGCCAGGGAGCCGAAGGGATCGAGCTCCTCGATCAGGTGCAGCGCCTCGTCAGGCGAAACCGGGTGCCAGTCCAGGAGCCATGCTGCGCCATAGCTCAATGCCACTGCCGTGGCAAAGGCCAGCAGCAGATTGCCAAGGATCGACATCATCTGCGATTTGAATACCCGGCCGATGAAGCAGCCGAGCATGCGCTTGTCCGTACTGCTGCCGCGAATGCGGGTGAGGGTGTTGACCATGAAGGTGGCGGTCATGGCGGGTTGCTTGGTGGCGACGGTAAAATGCAGCATGTAGATCACGACGAAGCCCAGCGCATAATTCAGCCCGACGAAGAAGGTCTGGGTCAGCGGCGCCATGCCGGCACTCATCAGCAGGATCTTTATCAGCGCCATGATGGCGATGATGGGGCCGGCACCGGCGGCCGCGCGGAAGATTGCCCACAGTTCCTTGCGGTTTTCGGCGACGTAATGACCGCCGGCATGGGCGACGTGCTGGCTGATCCTGTTGGCCAGACGACCCGTGGTGGTACGCAACAGTGCCCGGACATCATGCCGGGACTCGGAAACCGAGAGAAGCTCCACGATGAGCCCAGCCAGCGTGGTCAGCTTGTCGGCAAGGGGCCTGTCCTCCATCATGTGCAGGAGTTGTTTCAGGCGACCGATTTCCTGCCCCAGCCGGGTGGACACATAGGTCAGCTCCACGCTGATCCCGGCGACATGGGCACGGCGACGCACCCTGTCCAGGGCCTCCTCACACTGTTCCAGCAGGACCAGGGCGTGCGCCGCGTCATCATCTGAACTCACGCCATATTCCTGGCACCTGTTCAGGAAGCAGGAAATTTCTTCGTATTGCGACAGAAATGGCGAGGCATGGGCGTCCAGCGAAGGGTCCAGGCGCAGCAGTTCCGGGTTCAGGCCGCCGGAAGCGATCCGGTGCGACAGGGAACGGATGGCTGTCGTGATGGTATCCTGCAAGCGATCGTAGCCTTCAGGACTCAGCTTCTCGAAATGCAGGGCGGCCAGCAGCCTTACCCAGAGAGACTGATCCATCCCGGCAATCCATTGTCTGTCGCCAGGCCGCAACAGACCATCCAGCCAGTCGCGCAGGGAGTCCGAGTTCGGCGCGGGCGGCAGCAGCTTGTAGCGAATGCGCCGGCCCAATTCCAGACGAAAGCCCCTTTCGGAAAGGATCCCGGCGTCGATGAGCAAACGAAAGGGCCGCCGCTGATTCAGCATGTTTATCAGACGCTCGCGCAGTGCATCAGCATGGCTCGGCTGAGCTTCCAGCAACTCCGCGAGAGCTTCCAGGCGCATGGCGGCCGCTTCCACATCATCGCTGTAACGCGGTCTCAACAGGCCGAAGAGACGCTGGAGCAGAGCGGTATCGCCGCTTGCCGGATCCTCGGCAATCTGTTCCAGGATATCTTTCATTTGCTTGAGTGGCGTAGTCATGCACGTTCTCGGGTCTGGGAATGCAGGCTGGCAGAATGAGTGGCAAGGTCGCCGAGTGTCAAGTACGGGCGATCAGGACAGGGCTATTCGGGAAAGACTCGCCAGTGACATGGAAGGGATAAAAAAACCGGCCCAAACGGGCCGGCCAAGCGCCAGTGAAACTGTTTCAGGAGCTCTTGCGCACGCGCATGAACCAGTCCACCACCAGGTGTACCTGGCGCGGCGTATAACCCCGATCGAGCATGCGCTCGACGAAGGCATCGTGCTTTTTCTGCTCCTCCTGGCTGCCCTTGCTGGTGAAGCTGATGACGGGCAGGATCTCCTCGGTATTGGCGAACATGCGTTTTTCGAGCACTGTCTTGATCTTTTCGTAGGCATCCCAGCGCGGGTTCTTGCCGCCGTGGTTGGCCCGGTAGCGCAGGCTGAAGTTGACGATCTCGTTGCGGAAATCCTTGGGATTGGCGATACCCGCGGGTTTCTCGATCTTTTCGAGCTCGGCATTCAGGGCGGCGCGATCGTAGACCTGGCCGGTGTCGGGATCACGGAACTCGTTGTCCTGCATCCAGTAGTCGGCGTAGAGCACATAGCGATCGAAGAGATTCTGGCCGTAGTCGGAATAGCTTTCGAGGTAGGCGGTCTGGATCTCGTGGCCAATGAAATCCACATAGCGCTGCTGCAGTTCCTTGAGGATTTCAAGGTAGCGGTTCTGCACCTCCTCGCTGAACTGCTCGCGAACGATCTCCTGCTCCAGGATGAGCATGAGGTGGATGGGATTGGCCGCGACCTCGGTGGCATCATAGTTGAAGACCTTGGACAGCACCTTGAAGGCAAAGCGGGTGCTGATGCCACTCATGCCCTCGGCGACGCCGGCCTGCTCGCGGTACTCGGCCGCGGACTTGGCGCGCGGGTCGGTCTCCTTGATGTTCTCGCCGTTATAGACGCGCATCTTGGAATAAAGGGAGCTGTTCTCGGGTTTGACCAGACGCGTCATCACCGAGAACTCGGCGAGCATGCGCAGGGTGCCCGGCGCGCAGGGCGAGACCGCCAGCGAGGACTGGGTGAGCATCTTCTCGTAAATCCTGACCTCCTCGTCCACCCGCAGGCAGTAGGGCACCTTGATGGTGTAAACGCGGTCGAGGAAGGCCTCGTTGGCCTTGTTGTTGCGAAACTGCAGCCACTCGCTTTCGTTGGAGTGGGCCAGGATGATGCCCTCGAAGGGAATGCCGCTGATGGCCTCGGTGCCGTTGTAGTTGCCTTCCTGGGTGGCGGTGAGCAGCGGATGCAGGACCTTCAGGGGCGCCTTGAACATCTCGACGAATTCCATGATGCCGCGGTTGCCCCGGCACAGCGCGCCGGAGAAGCTGTAGGCGTCGGGATCGTCCTGGGAATAGTCGGCGAGCTTGCGGATGTCCACCTTGCCGACCAGGGCCGAGATGTCCTGATTGTTGTCGTCGCCGGGCTCGGTCTTGGCGATGGCGATCTGGTGATGGATGCTCGGGTAGAGCTTGACCACCCGCAGCTTGGAAATGTCGCCCTTGGTCTCCTTGAGCCGCTTGATCAGCCAGGGACTCATGATGCCGCGCAGATAGCGGCGCGGGATGCCGTATTCCTGCTCAATGGATTCGGCATCTCCCTCGGGGTCGAAGAGCGAAAGCGGGTTGTCGAAGACCGGCGAGCCCTTGATGGCATAGAAGGGCACGGTCTCCATCAGGTGTTTGAGCTTCTCGGCCAGCGAGCTCTTGCCGCCGCCGACCGGACCCAGCAGATAGAGGATCTGCTTGCGTTCCTCCAGGCCCTGGGCGGCATGCTTGAAGAAGCCGACGATCTGCTCGACAGCGCTTTCCATGCCGTAGAACTCGCGGAACTTGGGATACATCTTGACGACCTTGTTGGAGAAGATGCGGCTCAGGCGTGGGTCGTCCTTGGTATCCACCAGTTCCGGCTCGCCAATCGCCAGCAGCATGCGCTCGGCCGGCGTGATGTAGGCGGTCGGGTCCTCGCGGCAGATTTCCAGGAATTCCTGGATGGTATAGGACTCTTCCGGTTCGGAGAATTTGCGTTTGATGCTGCTCAATAATGCTTCCATGTGATGTCTCCGTCTGTTGCCGCCTTGGCGATTCCTGGGGACCCGGCCCCCCGCCGGGCCTCGAACTGCTTCATCCCCTTTTGCATCCCTAATCCCGGTCCAGCGACCTGTCAGGTTCGGCGCTGAGCATCTCGATGACCTGCCCCTCCTCCTCACTTTCCAGCACCACGGGAAAGCCCCAGAGGTCGGCCACGTATTGGAGGGTATCCTGGGCCTGGCGCTCGTCGAGGGGGCGGCGCTGGTACCGGGTGTGACGCAAGGTCAGCACGCGGTCGCTGTCCCAGTTGGCACCAATGATCTGGATGTCAGGCACGAAATTGTTGCGCTCGTAAAGACGGCTCAGGGATTCGCGTACCTGGCGGTAGCCGCGCTCGTCGTGGATGGCGCCGATCTCGACGCTGTCATCGCGGTCATCATCCACGGCGATGAAGAGCTTGAGGTCGCGAATGACCTTGGGGCTCAGGAACTGGGCGATGAAACTGTCGTCGCGGTAGTCGCGCATGGCCTCATGCACCGCCTCGGTCCAGGGCTTGCCGACCAGCTCCGGGAACCAGTGGGCATCCTCTTCGGTGGGCTGCTCGCAGATGCGGCGGATATCGCTGTAGATCGAGAAGCCGAGCTTGTAGGGGTTGAGGCCGCTGTAGCGCGGGTCGTCGTAATCGGGCTGGAAGACCACGTTGGAGTGGTGCTTCATGAATTCCAGCATGAATTTTTCGCTGACATGCCCGCGATCATAGAGGGCATTGACCAGGGTGTAGTGCCAGAAGCTCGCGTAGCCCTCGTTGCTGACCTTGGTCTGGGCCTGGGGGTAGAAGTATTGCTGGAGCTTGCGCACGATGCGGATGATCTCCTTCTCCCAGGGCCGCAGCTTCATGCCCTTTTTCTCGAAGAAATAGAGCAGATTCTCCTCGGGCGTATCCATCGGCTGCCTGGTCGAAGGCGTCATGGCGATGGGCACGGTGCGCCAGACCTCATCATAGCTCTCGCGCTCGAACTCCAGACGTTCCATGGCGCGGCGCTCCTCGTCCTCGGCGGACAGGGGCTTGGGTTTCTGGTAGCGGTCCACGCCATAGGGCGCCAGGGCATGGCAGGCATCGAGCAGGAACTCCACCCGCTTCTCGCCGTGGCGCTCCTCGCAGCGGCGGATGTAGTCGCGCGCGAAGACCAGGTAGTCGATGATGCCATCGGCATCGGTCCACATCCTGAACAGATAATTGTTCTTGAAAAAGGCGTTGTGGCCGAAGGCGGCATGGGCGATCACCAGGGTCTGCAGCACCATGGTGTTCTCTTCCATCAGGTAGCTGATGCAGGGATTGGAGTTGATGACCATCTCATAGGCCAGCCCCATCTCGCCACGGCGGTAGGACTGCAGGGTGCGGATGAACTCCTTGCCATAGCTCCAGTGCCCATAGTGGATGGGCAGGCCGATGGAGGTGTAGGCGTCGATCATCTGTTCGGCGCTGATGACTTCGAGCTGGTTGGGATAGGTATCGAGGCCATATTCCTCGGCAATCTCTCCGATGACGCTGACGGCGAGATCGAGCTGCTCGAAGGTCCAGTCACCGGTTTCGAAGGGATACTTCATGCGGCCTCCGGCGTGAACAGCTCGCGGAACACGGGATAGATGTCCGCCACCTCGCGCACCCGGCGCATCTGCAGTTGCCGATGATCCCCCGCCACCTGGGCATAGGGCAGCCAGAGGTCCGAGACGGCCTTGTCGCCGATCTCTATATAGGCGTAGTACTGCACGGCGGGCAGCAGCTCGCGCAGCAGGCGCACGGCGGTGCCATTGTCCTGGATGAAGTTGTCGCCATCGGTGGCCTGGCAGACATAGACGTTCCAGTCGCTGCCATAGCGTTCGTTGAGGATGCCGCGGGTGAGCTGCAGGGCGCTGGAGACCATGGTGCCGCCGCTGGAGGTGCCGTAGAAGAACTCGTTTTCGTCCACTTCCTGGGCGATGGCGTGGTGGCGGATGAAGACCACCTCGATCCTTTCATAGCGCCGCTGCAGGAAAAGATAGAGCAGGGCGAAGAAGCGCTTGGCCATGTCCTTTTCCTGCTGCCCCATGGACCCGGACACGTCCATGATGTTGAACACCACGGCGCGGGTGCTCGGCACCGGCACGCTCACGCGGTTGTGATAGCGCAGATCCACCGGATCGAGGAAGGGCACACGATTGATGCGGTCGCGCAGGGACTGCATCTCGGCCTCGATGCCCTTGATGGTTTCGGCGCTGTCACCAGCCTCCTGCCCGGCCTCCAGATTGCGTTGCAGTTCGGAGAGCTGGCGCCGCTCGCGGCTGGTCAGGGCGATGTTGCGGCCCAGGGACTGGCGCAGGGTACGCACGATGTCCATCTGCGACGGCACGCCGGACGTGGCCCAGCCGGCGCGTTTCGGTTTCCACTCCTCGATGCTGGCCTGCTGCTTTTTCACCAGATCCGGCAGCACCAGCCCGTCAAACAGGAAATGCAGGAACTCCTCGCGATTGAGTTCGAAGACGAAATCGTCCTCGCCGCCGGTATCATCCGAGGCCTGCCCGCGCCCCTCGCCCTCCCCAGCTGGCGGCCGGGGCAAGCGGTCACCCGTCTGGAACTTCTTGTTGCCCGGCAGCACGTTCTCGTGCAGGCCGCCGCGGGCATTTCGGAAGCTCGGTTCTTCCAGCAGCTTGCGCGGGATGCGGACATTGCCGCCCTCGCCCATGTCCTTGATGGACTTCTTATCCACCAGGTCCACCATGGCGCGGCTGATGGCCTCGCGGTAGCGCTGGATGAAGCGGCGACGGTTGTCGACACTCTTGCCGGCCCCGTTCTGTCGCCTGTCGATAATCACTTTTTTCATATGTTGCCTTCCGTCGCCCGCTCGCCAGGTGGCTGACACTGGTTGATGGTGAAGCACGACCTGGCTGGCGGAAGACCAAGAAAAACGGAAAAGGCGCTGGTTTTGACTTGTTTTTTAAAGACAGCGGGACTAGAGCCTGCCGTCAGTCAGCGATCCAGAATGAAAGAGCAACCGATGGGTAGAAACGCTACCCGAAAACGTGGAAGAAAAAGGGCTCTCCGGTTGGCCCCTTGGGCTGAGCAGCACTACTATCAGACCGGACCGCCTGGCCTCCCTGCCGGATGAGCGCCTGCAGTTTTAAAGCTAGAACCATTGCCTCCGGATAGCAAGCATTGCAGGTCCGACTAATATCAGAGTCCAAAATCAGTGCCCGGGTTCCCTCAAAACCGTATATGAAAACCGGCTTTCTTCAAGGTTCTAGCATTCTTCGTGCCAGGGCTCGACGACAGCAGATGCCGGACTTGCGGGCCAGACAAGAACCTGCCACTGTCCGTTTCAGGACATCCGCACCATCGTGGTGCAATGGCGGGCAGAGCGGCATGGGCCAGGGCGCCACCTTCCACTCACCCTGGAGCAGGGTTCTGATGTCTGAGCGTCTCAGTCTTCGCTGAATACCAGCAGGGCTTGTTCTGGCAGGGCCAGCCAGGTGTGGGCATGCGATATGCGGGTCGGCTGGCGCGCGAGCAGGCGCAGCGATCCGATCTGCCAGAGCGTCTCGAAGTGATCCCCGAAATCGGTGCTGTGCAAGAGTTGCGCCGACAGATGATTTGATCCGGGCCCAGAGGCCACGCGGATGGATTCGGGCCGGATGCCTAGCCACTGCCCCCTGCCGGCCTGTGCCTCAGCAACCTGGAGCCGCCCCCAGTCCCCTGAGGCCCTGCACCCTTGCCAATTGGCGACCGGCAGGAAATTCTGCCAGCCAAGGATCTCCGCGCAGGCGCGGTCGGTCGGTTGTGCGAAGACCTCGGCGGGACTGCCGAACTGGCGCAGGCGACCATCGGCCAGGATGCCCAGTTGATCCCCGAGCACCCGCGCCTCGGCCAGATCATGGGTCACCAGCAGCACGGGAATGCCCAGCGTGGCGAGGTCCTCGCGCAGATACTCCTGCAGACGCCGGCGCAGATGGGCATCGATGGCTGACAGCGGCTCATCCAGCAGCAACAGCCTGGGTTCGCGGGCCAGGGCCCGGGCCAGGGCCACGCGTTGACGCTGACCGCCTGACAGTTCCTGTGGGTGACGCCTGGCGAAATCCGCCAAGTGCAGGCGCGCCAGCCAGTCGCGGGCACGAACGAGGCGGTCCCGACCGCGCAGACCAAAGGCGACGTTTTCAAGGGCGTTCAGATGCGGAAACAGGGCATAGTCCTGAAACAGCATGCCAACGCGCCGGCCCTCGGCGGGCAGCCAGATCTGCTGGCCGGCATCGAACCAGGCCTCGCCCAGGCAGCGGATGAATCCCGCCTGCGGTCGCTCCAGCCCGGCGAGCAGGCGCAGCAGGGTACTCTTGCCGCCCCCCGAGGGCCCGAGCAGGGCGGTCACGCCTCGTTCCGGCAGTTCAAGATCAAGATCCAGACCGAAACCCGAGCGCGAGAACTTCAAGCGAGCCGAGAGGCCACTCATCGCCGGCGGCCCTGCAGTCCGGTCATCAGCAAGAGGATGAAAAAGGAAATCCCCAGCAGCAGGAGCGCGTACTGGTGCGCGGCGGCATAGTTGAGCTGCTGCACCTCGTCATAGAGGGCAATCGACGCCACCTGCGTCAGGCCGGGGATGTTGCCGCCAATCATCAGCACCACGCCAAACTCACCCAGGGTATGGGCGAAGGCCAGCACCACGCCCACGCCAATGCCGGGCAGGCTGAGCGGCAGGAGTACCCGGAAGAAGCGGCGCAGCGGACCATCGCCGAGCGTGGCCGCGGCTTCCAGCAGGCGGCGGTCCACTCCGCGAAAACCCGCCAGAAAGGGCTGCACCGCAAAGGGAAAACTGTAGATCACCGAACCGAGCACCAGGCCCGCAAACGAAAACGGCAGGGTAAAACCAAACAGGGCCTGCCAGGCCGCGCCCAGCGGGCTTTCCGGGCTCAGGGCCAACAGTAGATAGAAGCCAAGCACGGTGGGCGGCAGGACGATAGGCAGCGCAATCAGGGCCTCAATGAAGCGCGCCAAGGCTCCCCGCCGGAAGGCCAGGGCATGGGCCACGGGCAGCCCGATCAGCAGGAGCAGGAAGGTGCTTACCGCTGCCAGCCTGAGGGTCAGGGCCAGCGCGGTCCAGAGTGGGGAGGCAAAGTCGGGCAACTAGTGCTCTCCGGGTAGCAGGAAGCCATTGCGGATAAAGACCTGACGCGCCGCCGGACTCTTCAGAAAGGCCATGTATTCGCGCGCCACAGGGTTTTTGGCGCCGTACCGGGTGATGACCGCGGCCTGCTCCAGGGGCGTGTAACTATCGGCCGGGATCAGCCAGTAGCGTCCCTGCCCCTGCAGTTTGGGCGAGCGCAACAGCGACAGCGCCACGATGCCGGCATCGGCATTGCCGCTTTGCACGAACTGGGCGGTCTGGGAGATGTTCTCGCCCATCACCAGTTTGCCTTGCAGGGCGGGCAGCAGGCCGGCCTCGCTCAAAGCCTCGCGGGCCGCACGGCCATAGGGGGCATGGGCCGGATTGGCGATGGCGATGCGCCTGACGGCGGGATTGCGCAGCATGCTCAAGCCCTGAGCGGGATCGAGGCGTGGATTCATGGTCCAGAGCGCCAGCCGGCCCACGGCATAGGGCATGAGGCTGTCGGGCAGGGCCTGGCCCTTGTCCACCAAGGACTTGGGGTATTTCACATCGGCCGACAGGAACAGGTCAAAGGGCGCGCCCTGGCTGATCTGGGCGAAGAAGTTACCCGACGAGCCGGTGCTGACCTTGATGTTGACACCGGGATGCGCGCGCGTGAAGGCCTGGTTCAGCTCCGCGAGCACGAACTGCAGGTCCGAAGCCGCCGCCACGGTGAGCTGCTCCGCGGCCTGGACCGGCAAAGCCAGGCTGAGACAGGCCATCAGAGACAGCCAGAATTGAATGAAATGGCGACGCAAATTACCCCCCGAACCGATATATATGACCGTACATAACGGTACGCAAATAAAAACACGGCCCCAAGGCCATGTCAATCCTCCGGCGCCTGTCCACTCAGGAGCATCCTGAACTCATCCATCCGGGCGGCCACGGCCTGATAGGCCTCGGCCTCCATGGCGCGATAGCGGGCCAGAGCCTCCTCGCCAAAAGAGGTCAACTGCGCGCCGCCACCATGCACCCCGCCCTTGCTGGATTCCACCAGCGGCTGCCTGAAGCACTGATTCATGGCCTCGACCAGCAGCCAGGCGCGGCGATAACTCATCTTCATGCGCCGCGCCGCTGCCGAGATCGACCCCGTATCACGAATATGTTCCAGCAGTTCGGCCTTGCCCGGGCCCATGGCTATGGCCTCGCCCAGCAGGATTCGCAACCGCGGCTGATCTTTTTCCGCCTGTGAAATACTCGTCTCCGTTCAATAGGTGGCTGCGCGGTGGCGCGTCTCACCGGCATGCGGGCGCAGGGCAAAGTACAGGCCAATCAGGGCCAGAACAGTATGGACCACGTTACCGTTGCGGTCCACGGTCATGCCCATGACGGAATAGAGTCCCGGCTGCATGCCAAACTGCATGAAGCCCATGGCCGCCATCGCCGCGAAGACCACGGCCACCACCCACATGTAGGCGACAGAGGAGTCATACCTGGCCCGGACTGCCATGCCGGCCACACCAAAGAGAATGTGCGTTGCCGCGTGCAGCCAGTTGATGCCCAGAATTCCAAACAGGTATCCCGGGCTGATGTTGATGATACCGTCATCGTTGCCAGTGACAAATGGTCCGATGAATCCGGCAATACCGACTGCCAAGTTGGCCACACCGAAGTAAAACGCTGCCTTTTGAACCGTATGCACATCCGTCATCGTTCGCATTTCAGGTCTCCTTGGAATTGGTCAGTGCCCGTCAGCGAGCATAACAACCTGACTTTCAAGGAGAAGTACCAAAGGTCCATGGGCCCATGGACCTTTGGGGAGTGTCCGGTCGAACAGGCTTTCACAGCGCAGGCGACATGCGGGATTCATCGGATGCTGTCTGGCTGACCTTGTCTCGACAGTTCCTTGCCGGCAGGATCAGCCGCGCCTCCAGACCACCACCGGGGCGGTCGCGCAGCTCGAATCGGGCCTGATGCGCAGTGGCAATGCGCCCGACGATGGCCAGCCCCAGGCCAGCGCCGCTGCCGCTGCGCGCGGCATCCAGACGCGTGAAGGGCTGCATGAGATCCTCGCGCCGATCCGCCGGAATGCCGGGTCCGCGATCCAGCACACAAAGTTCCACGGCGCCATGCTGCTGGCGCGTCTGTACCGTGATTTTTCCGCCACCGTGACGCTGGGCATTGGCCAGCAGATTGCCGAGCAGCCGCTGCATGGCCAGGGGCCGGAAGCACAGTGGCGACAGCTCCCCGAGATCCAGGCTGATCTCCGCGCCCTGACGCTGGAAGCGCTGCACGGCGTCCCGCACCAGCGCGTTCAGGTCACCGAGGCTGGCGCTTTCGTCGATGTCCTCACGCAAAAAGGCCAGGAACTGGCCGAGGATGGCGTCCATTTCCTCGACATCCTCGATCATGCCGCGTTGCAGTTCGGCGTCGGCCTGCTGCATCTCGATGGCGAGGCGCAGCCGCGCCAGCGGCGTGCGCAGGTCGTGGGAAACGCCGGCCAGCAGCAGCTTGCGGTCGCGTTCCAGGGCGGCCACGTCCTGCGCCATGCGATTGAAGGCACGGCTCACCATCTGCAGTTCCCGCGGGCCATTTTCGTCCAGGCGCGGGGGCAACTCGCCGCGCCCCACTCGCCCGGCCGCCAGGGCCAGGGACTGCAGGGGCTGATTGATGCGCCGCACCAGCCACCAGGCCCCAAGCCCGGACAAGAGCGTCACCAGAAACAGCCAGCCAATGCGTGGCCAGGGGAAGGGCCGCTCGGCGCGGCGCAGAGGCAAACCCACCCAGGGCGTTGCCGGCGTGGGATCGAGTCGCACCCAGACCACGGTTTGGCCGGCCGCGCGGGAGATCCGCATGGCTTGCGAGAAGCGGGTGCGGAGTTCGTCCTGGACGCTGCTCAGAAAGGGCGAAGGGCGGGCAACCGGGCGCGGCGGTTCAGCAGCCAGGCGCAGGCCCTCACGCGCGGCCAATTGCTGCAGATAGTGCTGGCGCGCGGTCGGCGGCAGGTTATCCAGGGCCAGCTCGATGCTGCTCAGGCTGGACAGCAGCAGGTTCGCGGTATGCTGGGCGCGCAGGTCATTGTAATAGAGCCGGAACAACTCGGCATAGACGAGCTGGCTCACGATCAGGATGGCGGCAATCACCCAGGCGGTGCGGCCCAGCAGGGTACGGGGGAGCAGGGTCACGATGCATCCTCGTCGGGTACGAAGACATAGCCGAGATTGCGCACGGTCTGTATATAGCGGGGCTGGGCGGGATCGGCCTCGATCAGGCGGCGCAGCCGCGAGACCTGCACGTCGATGCTGCGGTCGAAGACCTCGAAATCACGCCCGCGCGCCAGCTTCAGCAGCTTCTCGCGCGACATGGGCTGACGCGGGTGGCCGGCCAGCGCAGCCAGGAGTGCAAACTCGCCCTGCGTCAGGGCAATGCGCTCATCATTCCGCCAGAGCACGCGTTGCGAGAGATCGAGACGAAAGTCGCCGAAGCGGATCTCGCCGGCCTGCGGCGCACCAGGTACGCGGGGTGCCTGGCGGCGCAGGATGGCACGGATGCGCGCCACCAGCTCACGCGGATTGAAGGGCTTGGGCAGGTAGTCATCGGCGCCGATTTCAAGACCCACGATGCGATCCACTTCATCGCCGCGGGCGGTGAGCATGAGAATGGGCGGCCCCTCCCCCGCGCCACGCAGGCGCCGGCAGATGGCCAGGCCATCCTCGCCGGGCAGCATGAGATCAAGGACGATCAGATCAAAGGGTTCGCGCGCGAGCAGGCGGTCCATGGCAATACCATCAGCGGCCAGCGTCACCGTGAAACCCTGCTCGGAGAGATAGCGCTCCAGCAGGGCGCGCAGGCGCTGGTCATCATCCACTACAAGAATTCGGGTCTGGGTCATTTCCATGCGCTCATCATACCCTCCGAGGCGCGGGCCCGTGTTTCAGCATGTTGCAGGCAGGGTGTTTGAAACATGCCGTTACAAACTGCCCCCCCGACTGACATACCCCGTTAACACGCCCGGCCTAGACTGACCAGGCAGTCAGACAAACCAAGGAGCATTCATGAACATTGCAAAGACATTTCTGGGCGCCGCCGTACTTTCCATGAGCCTGCTGGGCATTGCCCAGGCACAGGGGCATGGCGGAGCGCACGGCGGCATGGGTATCATGGGCGGCATCTTCAGCCCCGAGGCGCAGGCGAAACTGCAACTGACTTCCGGACAGGCCCAGCAACTGGAGGGCATTCGCGCGCGCATGAAGGAGCTGCGCCAGGGCATGCGTCAGGAAGGCCAGCAGTTCCGTCAGGCCATGCAGGCCGAGATGGCCAAACCCGCGCCGGACCTTGCGCATCTGGCGCAGTTGCGTGAACAGATGTTCAACAAGCGTCATCAGGGCATGCAGGCCATCCAGAACGACGCGCTCGCCCTCTATGCCGGCATGAGCCCGCAGCAGAAGGGTGTGGTCAAGCAGCTCATGCAGGAACGTATGGCGCGCTGGGATGACAAGCGCAAGGCGCACAAGCATCAGGCACCGGTGCCGCCCGCCAATTGATGGTCAGTTGAGTTAGAATGGCATAAGTACAATGCGCCGGCCAGTTCATGCCGGCGCAACAACATTGAGTACCGGATGAATCCCCATTCAATAATCTCGTGCCGCAAACATTTGCTGGCTGGAATGCTGCTGACGGTCGCCAGCGGTTTCAGCCCGGCCGCGCAGGCGCTTGATCTGCATCTGCCGGATGGCTTGGAAGATCCCTGGCATACCGATGCGCTGACCGCGCCGTCACCGGGCAAGCCCTGGCAGCCCGATCAGCCCTTGCCAACAGTACCCGCATCGCCGGCACCTGCAGCCCTACCGGCGCAGCCGCTCACCCTGGCGCAGCTCACGGATCTGGCACTGCAGAACAACCCCGCCACTCGTGCCGCCTGGCTGCAGGCACGCAGTGCGGCGGCCGGGGTCGGGCTCGCGCGCGCGGCCTATCTGCCGCAGATCAACGGCCAGTTCAACTACACCCAGAGCAAGGCGGCCTCGACCGCCGGCAATCCGGTGCCATTGCTGACCCGCTATGGCCCGGCGGTGAGCCTTTCCTATCTTTTATGGGATTTCGGCGCGCGTGCCGGCAGGCGCGAGGCGGCACAATACACCCTGCTGGCCAGCAATCTCGCCTATAACCGCAACATTCAGGACCTGATCCTGCAGGTGGAGCAAAATTATTACCTGCTGCTTGGTTTCCAGGCCCTGGAGACCGCCAACCGCCAACTGCTGGAAGAAGCGGAACAAAATCTCGAGGCCGCGCAGTTGCGCCGCCGCTCAGGGGTGGCCACGGTGGGCGATGTGTATCAGGCCGAGAGTGCCAGAGCGCAAAGCCGGATCAACTTGCAAGCGGTCCAGAACCAGTTGCTGGATGCCCGCGGACAGCTCGCCCGCGCCGTTGGCCTGCCGGTGAACACGGCGCTGGCGATTGCCTCCTGGCCGGATCAGGACCCGCCAGGCCTGGCGGCCAGCGAATTGGAGCGTCTGCTCGATCAGGCCCGGGCCCGGCGTCCGGATCTGGTGGCGGCCGAGGCCCGCGTGCGCGCTGCCCAGGCCGAGACCCGCATCGCCCGCGCCCAGGGCCGGCCGACCATCAGCCTGAACGCCAATGCCGCACGCAGCACCATCGAGGAACGCGGCTCCTTTCCCACTTACAGTTATGGCCTGAGCCTGCAGATTCCGATCTTTACCGGCTTCAACACCCGCTACGCCGTGCGTCAGTCCCAGGCCAATGCCGCGCAGGCGGCGGCGCAGCGCGATGACCTGGTGCAGCAGGCGGCACTGGAGATCTGGCAGAGCTACAACCAGCAGCAGACCGCGCGCGACACGATCGCCGCCAGCCAGGAACTGCTGCGCAGCGCACGCCTGGCCGCCGAGGTCGCCCGTGCCCGCTATCGCGCCGGCGTCGGCAGCATCCTGGAGGTGCTGAGCACCCAGGGTGCGCAGGCCAATGCCGAGGCGCAGTTCATCCAGAACCGGCTCAACTGGTACACGGCGCTTGCCGCGCTCGCCCATGCCGCCGGTACCATTCAAGCCCCGGAAACTCCCCATCCATGAAAAAAATATTGATCACGCTGCTTGTTCTGTCCCTGCTCGGCGCGCTGGGATTTGGCATCTGGTGGGCAACCAAGCCCGATGCCCCGGCTCGGGAGGGACCGCAATCCCGCCGCGGTGGCGGCGCCATGAGCGGGCCGATGCCGGTACAGGTGACCCAGGCCGTGACCCGCCCCATGCCGGTCACGCTGGACGCCATCGGCAGCGTGGAGGCCGGTCATCGGGTCGAGATCCGGCCGCAGGTGAGCGGCACGCTGGCGTCGGTGAACTTCACCGAGGGCCAGACCGTGCGTGAAGGCCAGTTGCTGTTTCGCATCGATCCCGCGCTGTTCGAGGCGGCCGTGGCCCAGGCACGTGCCGCACTGCAGCGCGATCAGGCGCAGTTGCGCGAGGCCCAGGCCCAGGCCCGGCGCCTGCAACCACTGGCCAGCCGCGAATACATCACCCGCCAGGAGTACGAGCAGGCCCAGGCCAATGCCAGCGCCCTGGCCGCCACGGTGGCGGCCGATCGTGCCCAGTTGCGCCAGGCCGAAATCCAGCTTGGTTACAGCCGCATCCATGCGCCGATCAGTGGCGTGGCCGGTAATCTCGCGGTGCGCGCGGGCAACCTGGTCGGTGCCAATGACACCACGCCGCTGGTGGTCATCAATCAGATCACGCCGGTACGCGTGGCCTTCAACCTGCCCCAGGAACAGCTTGACAGCGTGCGTGCGGCGCAGGCCCAGGGCAGCGTGCGCGTGCAGGCACTGAGCCAGGATACGGGCAAGCTGCTGGAAGAGGGTCCGCTGGTCTTCATCGACAATACCGTCAACGCCGCGAACGGCACGGTGCTGATGAAGGCGGAGATGCCCAACCAGAATCAAACCCTCTGGCCGGGCCAGTTCGTGGCGGTGCGGATGATCCTGCGCGTGCAGCCCGAGGCCCTGGTGATCCCGACCGTGGCCCTGCGCACTGGCCAGGATGGCAGCTATGTCTTTGTCGCCGCCCAGGGCAAGACCCAGATGCGACCGGTGACCCTGGACCGCCAGATTGGTGAGCTGGTCGTCATCGCCAAGGGCCTGCGTCCCGGCGAGCAGGTGATCACCCAGATCCCGCGCAACCTCGCGCCTGGACAATCAATCCGCGTCCAGGGCGCCGGCGGCGGGGATGGCGCCAGACCCAATGCAACCCAGCGGCCAGAGGCGCGGCCATGAGCATCTCCAGCCTCTTCATTCATCGTCCGGTCAGCACCACGGTCCTGACCCTGGCACTGCTGATCTTCGGCTGGTTCAGCTTCAGCGGCCTGCCGGTCAACGACCTGCCCAACGTGGACTTCCCCACCATCACGGTCAACGCCAGCCTGCCGGGCGCCAGCCCCGATACCATGGCCACCGCCGTGGCGACGCCGCTGGAGCGCCAGTTCAGCACCATCGCCGGTATCGACTCGATGAACTCGGTGAGCAGCAGCGGCTCGACCCGCATCACCATCCAGTTCAGCCTCGAACGCGATATCGACGCCGCCGCCCAGGACGTGCAGACCGCCATCGCCCAGGCGGCCCGGCGCTTGCCCGACGAGATGACCGACCTGCCGACCCTGCGCAAGGTCAACCCGGCCGACGCGCCCATCCTCTACATCGGCCTGACTTCGCCCTATCTGCCGATGCAGGAGCTCGACCAGTACGCCGACACGCGCATCGCCCAGCGCATCTCCACCCTGCCCGGCGTGGCGCAGGTGCTGGTCTTCGGTGCCCAGAAGTATGCCGTGCGCGTCTATCTCAACCCGCGCGCGCTGGCCAACCACCAGCTCGGACTCGATCAGGTCGTCACCGCCATTGGCCAGGGCAATACCCACCAGCCCTCGGGCACCCTGCGCGGCGAAAGCCGCACCTATAACATCGAGGTCGATGGCCAGCTCGAAGACGCCAAGGCCTTCAACGACATGATCGTGGCCTACACCGGCAGCGCCCCGGTGCGCCTCGATGAGCTGGGGCATACCTTCGACAGCGTCGAGAACGACAAGGCCCGCACCTGGCTCAATGGCGATCGCGCCATCGTGCTGGCCATCCAGCGCCAGCCGGGGGCGAACACGGTCGAGGTCGTCGATCACATCCGCGAGATCCTGCCCGAGATCGAGCAGCAGTTGCCGGGCGGCGCGCGGCTCACCATCCTCAATGACCGCTCCGAGTTCATCCAGGCCTCCATTCACGAGGTTGAATTCACCCTGATCCTCGCGGTGTTTCTCGTCGCCCTGGTGCTGTTTGCCTTCCTGCGCAATCTCTCGGCCGGGATCATTGCCATGCTGGCCCTGCCCGCCTCGATCTTCGGCACCTTCATCGTCATGGACCTGCTCGGCTACAGTCTCAACAATCTCAGCCTGATGGCCCTGACCCTGGCGGTAGGCTTCGTGGTGGACGACGCCATCGTGGTGCTGGAAAACATCGTGCGCCACATGGAGATGGGCCGGACCCGCTGGGAAGCGGCGCTGGAAGGCGCGCGCGAGATCGGTTTCACCGTGATCTCGATGACGATCTCGCTGGCTGCCGTGTTCATCCCGATCGTCTTCATGGGCGGCATTCTCGGTCGCCTGTTTCACGAGTTCGCGGTCACCATCGGTGTGGCCGTGCTGGTGTCGGGCGCGGTGTCCCTGACCCTCACCCCCATGCTCGCCTCGCGCTTTCTCAGCCTGCGCGAGAGCCAGAACCCCCTGACCCGCTTTCTGGAACGCGGCTTCGAGCGCAGTGCCGAGGGCTATCGCCGCAGCCTCGTCTGGGCCATGAACCACCGCGGCCTGATGCTCACCGTGGCCGGCGGCGTGCTGCTCTTGAGCGCGGCGCTGTTCGGCGTGGTGCAAAAGGGCTTCATCCCGACCCAGGATACCGGGCTCATTCAGGGCGGCACCCGCTACGCCGAGGGCATTGCCTTTGAAGACATGGTCGCCAAACAGCAGCAGATCGCGGGCATCGTGCAGAAAAACCCGAACGTGCAGGCGGTGATGTCGAGTGCCGGCCAAGGTGGCGGCGGCGTCACCGGCGGCAATATCGGCCGACTCATCATCCGCCTCAAACCCGCCGATCAGCGCGAACTGAGCGCCGACGAGGTCATCCAGCAACTGCGGCGCGAGACCCGCAAGGTGCAGGGTGTGCAGGTATTTCTGCAGAACCCGCCGGCCATCAACATCGGTGGCATGCAGTCCAACAGCAACTACCAGTACGTGCTGCAGGGCGCGGAACTGCCCACCCTGCAACAGGCGGCAAGCGCGCTGGAGGAGCGCCTGCGCAGCATCCCCGGCGTGCAGGACGTCAATACCGACCTGGAACTGCGCAATCCGCAGATCAACGTCGAGATCCTGCGCGACCGCGCCGCCGCGTTCGGCATCACCCCGGCGCAGATCGAAAGCACGCTCAACAGCGCCTTTGGTGAACGGCGGGTCAGTTCCATCTACGGCCCCACCGATGAGTATTCGGTGCTGGTCAGCGTCGATCCACGCTATCAGCAGGACCTGAGCGCCCTGGAAGGCATCTATCTCAAGGGAACGAACGATGCCATGGTGCCGCTGGGCAGCGTGGTCAAGCTCAACCTCGGCGCCGGGCCTCTGTCCATCGCGCACTTCGGCCAGCTGCCCTCGGTGACGCTCTCCTTCAATCTCGCCCCTGGCGTGGCACTTGGCGATGTCACCCAGCGCATCCAGAGCCTGGCCGCCCAGACCCTGCCGGCCAATGTCTCCGGCCAGTTCACCGGCAGTGCCCAGAGCTTCCAGCAGTCCATGCAGGATCTGCCCGTGCTGCTGCTCATCACCGTGCTGGTGATCTATCTGGTGCTCGCCATCCTCTACGAGCACTTCGGCCACCCGCTGACCATCCTCACCGCCCTGCCCTTGGCCGCCTTCGGCGCACTGCTGATGCTGCTTTTATTCCATCAGGAGCTCAACATCTTCAGCTTCGTCGGCATCATCCTGCTGGTGGGCCTGGTCAAGAAAAACGGCATCATCATGGTGGACTTCGCCCTGGAGTTGCAGCGCGAACGCAAGCTGCCGCCGGCCGAAGCCATCGTCGAGGCCAGCGTGATCCGCTTCCGGCCCATCATGATGACCACCTTCGCCGCCATCCTCGCCACCCTGCCCATCGCGCTCGGCTTTGGGGCCGGGGCCGAGGCGCGCCGGCCGCTGGGCATCGCCGTGGTGGGCGGGCTGATCTTCTCGCAGTTGCTGACGCTCTACATCACCCCGGCCTTTTACGTGAGCCTGGAAAACGGCCTGCGCTGGGTGAGGCGGCGCCAGGGGCGGGCGGAGGCGGCGCCGGCGGAATCCTGAGGGAACGGGCGTGATTGCTGCAAAAGCTAGCAATCAGCCCTGAGTCAGATCAGGTCTCATTCATCAACGCGGCTTTTTCCTCGGGCAAGCGTTTGCCGATTTTCTCAGCCTGCTTACGGCTGGAGTGATCCGGCTTCGTCTGGTGTTCAAGGCCCAGCCTAGTGATCGGTATCATGCCCCAAGAGGAGATCCGTGCGCGGACAGGCGCCACATGAAGCGCATTTGGGCGTATTGCCGAAACCAGCCGCTTCCCTGAACCCTTAAAATCCTGCTCCGTCGTGCCACGCAGGCCAATCCAGCCCCCTCCGCCTTCCGTCTCAGTCCGGCGAACTTCGTTCGCCATCCACGGTTAAACCCTGTAGGGCTGGCGCTCGGCTTGGCCCGCTTCTACAGGAGGTCATCATGAAAGCTGTGGTTTTCCACGGTACCGGCGACATCCGGCTCGACAACGTCCCCGAACCGACTTTACAGGACCCCAACGATGCCATCATACGGCTCACGGCAAGCGCGATCTGTGGCACGGACCTGCACTTCATCCGGGGCACCTTCAGCGGCATCGAACCCGGCACGATCCTCGGCCATGAGGGCGTGGGCGTGATCGAGGAAATGGCCAAGGGCGTGCGCAATCTGCGGCGCGGCGACCGGGTGGTCATACCCTCCACGATTGGCTGCGGCTACTGTTCCTACTGCCGGGACGGTTATTACGCCCAGTGTGATCACGCCAATCCACAGGGCAAGCTGGCCGGCACGGCCTTTTTCGGTGGGCCCAGGGACAGTGGGCCCTTCCAGGGTCTGCAGGCGGAATTCGCGCGCGTGCCCTATGCCAATGTCGGGCCGGTGCGGATTCCGGACAATGTCAGTGACGAGCAGGCCATCATGCTCTCGGACATCTTTCCCACCGGCTACTTCGGCGCGGAAATGGCGGAGATCGAGCCGGGCGACACGGTGGCGGTGTTCGGCTGTGGTCCGGTCGGGCAATTTGTCATTGCCAGCGCGAAGCTGATGGGGGCCGGTCGGATCTTTGCCATCGACGTCATTCCCTCGCGGCTGGACATGGCGCGCATGCAGGGGGCGGAAGTGATCAACTACGATGAGGAGGATCCTGTGGAAGTGCTGCGCGAGCTGACCGGCGGCATCGGCCCGGATCGGGTGATAGATGCCGTTGGCGTGGACGCCAATCATCCGCACCGGGGTCCAGCAGCGCAAAAGGCGGCGAAGATGGAGCAGCAGTTCGCGACCGAGCGCGAGGCCATCATTGAGCAAAGCCGGCCCGATGGCGACAACTGGCATCCGGGTGATGCGCCCTCGCAGGCGCTGGACTGGGCGGTGGAATCCGTCGCCAAGGCTGGCACACTGTCGGTCATCGGCGTCTATCCGCCGGCGCACCGCTTTTTCGAGCTGGGCAAGGCCATGAACAAGAATCTCACCATCAAGATGGGCAACTGCAACCACCGTAAATATCTGCCGCATCTGATGGAGCTGGTGGCTACCGGCGTGATCGATCCCGGGAAGATCCTGACCGAGCAGGAACCCTTGAGCAATGCCATCGATGCCTATCGGGCCTTCGATACCCGTCAGCCAGGCTGGATCAAGGTGGAGCTGCAGCCCGTGCATTGAAATGCCCCCCAGGAACTGGCGTGCCTTGCTGGGCCAGCCCAAACCTTGATCTGATAGAGCCCCCTTGCCAACCGGCCTATCATTGGCATGAGGGTCATATGCCCCAGCACACATCAAGGCCGCAGTTCACCGTCAGGGGGTTTCACCTTGCCCGACGAAACACCGATGCCAGCATCGCTGGACGAGGCGATAAACGCCGTCCTGCTCGCCGAGCGGAAGGCGCAGGAGGAGCTTGAGCGGTGCCGGCAGGAAGCCCGGCAGCGCCTGGAGACCGCGCGGGCGCGGGCGCAGCAAATCACTCACAAGGCGGATGCCAGAATCGACAGGATCCGCGCCTGCTGCGCGCAATCGAGCGCATTACAGGTGGAGATGCTGCTGCATGACAACGCGGATGCCGGTGCGCCGCAGATCCCGGACGCCGAGCTGGAAGGCATCACGGTGGCGGTGGAACGCCTGGCCGCAACCCTGAGCAGCGACACCGCGCCAGCCGAGTCGGGCTAACACAATGGACCGGATCTCGGCCTTTGCCTACACCCAGGCCCGCTTGCAGGCGCGCCAGGGAATGCGGCCGGATACCGACACCTGGCGTCGCCTGAGTGCCACCCACGATCTCGCCGCCCTCCTGCGGGAGGCCCGGGAGACGACACTGCGCCCCTGGGTCCTGGCGCTTGAAGCTGGATTCACCGTGCACCAGTTGGAAGCGGCCCTGCGCCAGGCATTCCGGCGCCATGTCGCCATGACGGCTTCCTGGCAGCCGCGGGACTGGCGGCCAGCCGTATGCTGGGTGCAGCATTTGCCCCTGCTGCCGGCCTTGCAGCATCTCCTCTCCGGGAACAACGCTTATCCCTGGATGGCGGACGACCCGGCCCTGAAACCCTACGCGCAAACGGAGCCGGGCGCTCGCCTGATGCAGCTCCAGCAATCCGGTCTGGCACCCCTGGCCAATGCCTGGCGGGCGGATATCCCCTTGCTGGCCGGCTGGCGCCAGCACTGGCGAAGGCTCTGGCCACCCGCGCCCAAGGCGCTTGGCGCGCGGCTCGATGCGCTGGCGGATGCGATCGAGAATCACCTGGCCGCCATGGCGGACAAGGCGGACGCCGACGGCTGGCATTTGCGGGAGACAATGGAAGCGCAACTTTCCCTGGCATTTCACCATCATATTCAGCAGCCGATGGCGGTTTTCCTGCACCTTGCCCTCGTTGCCCTGGATCTCGAGCGGCTACGTGCCGCGCTGGTGGAACGCGCGCTCTTCCCCGCCACGGAATAAGGAGCCCGCATGAGCTTGCGGCCAGTGCCCGCCAGATGGTTCGAGCTGCTCACCACACGGGAGCAGGTGGCCCATGCCCTGGAAGTCCTGGCTGCAACGGGCGCCATTGAACTCGAATTCTTCGAGGAGGCGCCAAGGCCTTCGGCAATGGCCGCCGTACAAGATCAACTCGACGAATACCATCGGCTTGCCCAGCGTTATCAGGCCTATTGGCCGCAGGCCGGGGGCTGGGCCGTCAGCAGGCGCGGCCAGCCGGCCGAACTGCTGGCGCGCGCTCTGGAGCAACTGCGCGCCTGGTGCAATGAGGCAGCCCCGCGCATTCGGGAGCTGGAAGCGCTGCAAGGCGAGCGAGATACCTTGCAACTTCTGCGGGAGATGCTGCGGGGGCTCGCGCAATCACCGCTGGACCTGAGGCTGCTGGCGCATTCAGCGCTTGGGGTCCGGTGCTGGGCATTTCCGCTGGATGCCCCTATCCCAGCGATACCCGCCACCCTGATCAGCAGGCAGGTGCAGGGGACCTCTCATCAGTTCCTGCTGGTCATCGGGCCGAACCAGGCCCTGGCGGAACTGGAACAGGCACTGAGCGCACAGCAAGCCCGGAATATTTCCCTGCCTGCCTGGATTGCCGGGGATGCCAGCACTGCCCTCGCCGCCGTGGAACAGCGCATGCAGATCCTGGCCGCCCGGATCGCCGACCTGAAAAGCGAGCTGGAAGCGCTGGACAGCAAGCACCAGCTCGCCCAGGCATTGGGCATCATCGCGCGCGTCGAGTGGTTTCACACCACCATCGGGAGCCTGGCGCAAAGCGAAAACTTTTCCTGGGTCAGCGGATGGACGAATGATCTCAGTGGCACCCGGCTCGAAGCCGCTCTGCAGTCGGCAAGGATTCCGGCCCTGTTGCGCTTTCCGCCACCGCCTGAAGGGAAACGGCCACCCATGATTTTCGCGAATCCCTGGTGGGCCAGACCCTTTGAATTGCTGACCAGGCTGCTCGGCACGCCAGGACAGAATGAGGCCGACCCGACCCCGATCCTGTCGCTGCTGGCGCCACTCCTCTTTGGCTACATGTTTGGGGACCTGGGGCAAGGCTTTGTGCTGCTGCTGGCAGGCTTTCTGCTCAAATCCCGCTGGCCCGCCCTGCGCCTGCTGATTCCGGCGGGCATCTTTTCGATGATTTTCGGCCTGCTCTTCGGGAGCGTCTTCAGCCTTGAAAATCTGATCAATCCCCTCTGGCTGCATCCGCTCGAAGCGCCGCTGACCGTGCTGCTGGTACCGCTCATCGGCGGCATCGGCATTCTCGTGCTGGGCATGATTCTCGACGCCTATCAGGGGCTATGGCGTGGCGACTGGGAGCAGTGGCTATGGCAGGGCGCACCCATGCTGCTGCTGTACCTGGGCATCCTCGCCAGTTTCCTTGAGCCCTTGGCCGCAGCCCCGGCTTTCATCGGCCTGCTCTGGTATCTCATCGGGGCACTGCAGTCTGGCGGGCGCCTCAAAGGCTTGGCGCTCGCGCTGGGCAGGCTCGTGGAAAACACCATGCAACTAGTCATCAACACGCTCTCCTTCGCCCGCGTGGGGGCCTTCGCCCTGGCGCACGCGGGGCTTTCCCTGGCCATCGTGTTGCTGGCGGAGGCAAGCGCTCATCCGCTGGCCCGCTTGCTGGTGCTGATTCTGGGCAACGTCCTGGTCATTGTCCTGGAGGGTGCGGTGGTGTCGGTGCAGACCACCCGCCTGATTCTTTTCGAGTTCTTTATTCGCTTCTGGCGTGGGCAGGGGCGCGCATTTCGCCCCATCCTGCCGCCTGACCTAAGGGAAAGAGGCGCGAGATATGACATCCACTAGAGCCCTGACCATTGTCATCGTGCTGGCCTTCGCCCTTGCCGCAGTCGCAACTATCCTGCTCTTCTCCATGCCCAGCGCCCATGCCCAGGGCCCGGTTCCGGCAAGCCCGGGAAGTAGCGCAACGCACTGGGGCTATCTGGCCGCCGCCCTGGCCACCGGGCTTTCGACCCTGGGTGCGGGCTATGCGGTCGGCGCGGTCGGCAGTGCGGCGGTCGGCGCCATGGCTGAAAAGCCGGAGCTTCTGGGGCGCCTGCTCATCCTCATCGGCCTGGCGGAGGGCATCGCGATCTATGGCCTGATCATCTCCATCCTGATCCTGAATCGCATTTAAACCGAAGGAGGGAGCATGCCCGCGCCAATCTTCATCGGGGATGAAGTCACCGCCGCCGGCTACCGGCTGGCCGGCCTGCGCATTCTGCTGCCCGAGCCCTCAGGCGTCGCGCAAGCCCTGCATCAGGCCTGCACGGAGACCGAACTGGTGCTGATCACCGCCGAATACGCCAGCATGCTGCCGGCCTCTCAGCTCAAGGCCGCGCTCTCCGCCCGCGCGCCCCTGGTACTGGTCATCCCCGATGCACGCCACCGCGTGAAGATGCCTGATCTTGTGGTGGGCATGCGGGCGCAACTCGGCATCGGGCTATGAACCAGTCCTCAGATCCGAACGCCCAGGAGCAGGCGCTGATCCGCATCCTTGAAGCGAAGCGGGATCAGCGTTGTGAGGCCACCCGCAAACAGGCGGACGAGCAATGCGCGGCCTTGCTCGAACAGGCTTACCGGGACGCCCGCAAGCGCCTGGGTCTGGCGATCCGGGAGGAACGCGCCCGCGCAAAGCGTCAGATCGAAATGGCCCAGGCCCAGGTGAGGACCGGTCAGCGTCAGCGCGAGCTGCGCTTGAGCCGCTTGCGGCTGGAGCGTGGCTGGGAACTGCTCCCCAAGGCGCTGGAGCGGCGATGGCAGCAGGATGCGAGCCGTGCGGCCTGGGTGGAAGCGCTGCTGCGCGAGGCGCTGGCCGTGCTCCCGGCGGGCGAATGGACCATCCATCACGCACCCGCATGGTCCGCCCAGGAGATCAAGGCAGTCGGGGAACTCGTCGTCCAGCGCATCGGCAAGACCCCGCGATTTCAGGCGGATCAAGGCATAGCGGCAGGCATCCGCATTCGCCTGGATGGTACCTGCGTGGACGGCAGCATCCCGGGCCTCCTGGCGAATCGGGCCTGGGTGGAGGCGAGACTGCTCGGGGAGATCAATCGGGCGCTGGATGCACACTGAGGCAAGCGATGGCGAGCCAGAACGGCAGTGAAAGGCAAAACGCCACGGCCCTGATCGAGTGGATCAGCGGGCCCGTGTTGCGGGCCCGAAGCGAGGACCCGTTTCAGATCAATGAGGCGGTCCTGGTGGGAGACAGGCGTCTGCTCGGGGAGGTGATTCGTATCCAGGGTGCGGAGATCGTGGTCCAGATCTATGAAAGCACGAGTGGCCTGCGTCCCGGCGTGCTGGTTCAGGGGACCGGGCTGCCCCTGTCCATCCGGCTTGGGCCGGGCCTGCTTGGCGGGATTTTCGACGGCCTGCTGCGGCCCTTGTTCGGGGCGCAGTCGCACTATGTTCAAGCGGGCATGTACACCCAGCCAGGCAAAACCTTCCACTTCAAGCCGTTGGTCCAAAATGGTCAACAGCTTGATCCGGGGAGCCGGGTCGGGGAGCTGCGCGCTGCGGAGGGCAAGCCGCAATACTGCCTGCTGCCCCCTGATCTGCAGGGCCGGGTGCTGCAAATATTGCCCGAAGGCGATTACAGCGATACGCAGGCCATCGGCACCCTTGAGGCAACGGACGGGGGGCAGCATGACATTGCCATGAGCCATCTCTGGCCGGTGCGCCTGCCCCGCCCCATCACCGAACGGCTGCCGGCTGACAGTCCGCTGATCACCGGCCAGCGGGTGCTGGACAGCCTGTTTCCCATTGCCCGGGGCGGCCGGGCTGTATTACCGGGCGGTTTCGGCACGGGCAAGACCGTGCTCCAGGAGACGCTCGCCAAGTGGGCCGCGGCCGACATCATCGTGTATGTGGGCTGCGGTGAGCGGGGCAATGAGATGACAGGCATCCTGCATGAGTTCGCGGCACTTCAGGATCCGAAGACCAATCGCCCCTTGCTCGAAAGGACGGTCATCATCGCCAATACCTCCAATATGCCCGTCGCCGCCCGTGAGGCCAGTATCTACACCGGTGTGACCGTGGCCGAGTACTACCGCGATCAGGGCTTGCACGTTGCCCTGATGGCGGACTCGACGACGCGCTGGGCGGAAGCCCTGCGCGAGATCTCCGGTCGTCTGGGCGAACTGCCCGGCGAAGGGGGCTACCCGCCCTATCTCAGCAGCCGGCTCGCGGAATTCTACGAGCGTGCCGCGCACGTCCGCTGCCTGGATGGCAGCCTAGGATCGCTCACCATCATCGGCGCCGTCAGTCCACCCGGCGCCGATCTGTCCGAGCCCGTATCCATGCATACCAAACGTTATGTACGCTCCTTCTGGGCCCTCGACCGCGGCCGGGCCCATGCCCGCTTCTACCCGGCCATCGATCCGCTGCAATCCTACTCCGAAGACATCCCCGTACTTGAATCGTGGTGGCGTGATAACGGCAATCCGCAGTGGGCATCCGACCGGCGCCGTTTCCTGACTCTGCTGGAACAGCAGGCGCACCTTGAGCGCATGGCGCGCATCATCGGCAAGGATGTCCTCCCACCGCGCCAGCAGGTCACCCTGCTCGCCGCCAGCCTGATCAATGAGGGATTTCTCAGACAGTCGGCCTACTCACCGGTGGATCGCTTTGCCTCGCCGGCGCGTCAAGGCACCATGATGCGAATCATCGTCCGGCTCGCTGAGCTGGCCGAGCAGGCAGTCGATGCCGGTGCCAGCGCCGATGAAATCGGCGGCCTGCCGGTTTTCCGCAAGCTCGAGCGCATGGCGGAGGAGATTCCGGAGGGCAGCGAAGACCAGTTCCGGCAGCTTTCCGCGGAGATGGAATCGGCATTCGCCACACTCCTGGAGAAAGGCGATCATGCGCGCTGATCTCACTGTGGCAGGAGCGGCCACCCGGATCGAGGGGCCACTACTCTTCCTGCGCCGGACCCTCGATGTGGGCCTCAACGAGGCGGTTGAAGTCATTGGCGTGGATGGCCGCCCCCGGCTGGGGCGCATCTCCGCGCTGGACACCCAGTTCATGACCATTGAAGTGCTGGAGCCCACCGCCGGGCTCTCCCTGCCGGATACCCGGGTGCGCTTTCTGGGCGAGCCGATCCACTTCAGCGTGGGACCGGGTATCCTCGGCCGTGTGTTCAGTGGCGTGGGGCGCCCGATCGATGGCGGGCCACCCATCCCCGCCGAACAGGACCTGCCGGTGGAGGGACGGCCCATCAACCCGGCCTTGCGCGGCATGCCCAGGGATTTCATTCAAACCGGCATCACCGCTGTGGACCTGATGAACAGCCTCATCCGCGGGCAGAAACTGCCGATCTTTTCCGCCGGCGGGCTGCCGCACGACCGGATCGCCATCGAAATCGCGGGCAATGCGCGGCTATTGGGCGCGGAGGCGGAAGCCTTTGCCATCGTGTTTGCCGGCATCGGCATCTCCCACGATACGGCGGAACACTTCCGCCGCGCCATGGAGACGAGTGGCGCCCTGGAAAGCACCGCGCTTTTTCTGAATCTCGCCAGTGATTCCAGCACGCAGCGCCTGCTGACCCCCCGCTTTGCCCTGACAGCGGCGGAATACCTGGCATTTCACGAGGGGCGACATGTCCTGGTGATCATGACCGACATGACCAACTACTGCGAGGCCTTGCGAGAGGTCTCCGCCAGCCACGGCGAGATCCCGAGCCGCAAAGGCTATCCCGGATACATGTACTCCGATCTGGCGAGCATTTATGAGCGTGCGGGGCGCATCGAAGATCTGCCGGGCACCCTGACCCAGCTCCCCATCCTGAGCATGCCCAGCGACGACATCACCCACCCCATACCGGATCTGACCGGCTACATTACCGAGGGCCAGCTCGTGCTGGACCGGGATCTGAACCGTCGCGGCCTCCATCCGCCAATCAATGTCCTGGCCAGCCTGTCGCGCCTGATGAAAGACGGCATCGGCGAAGGCTACACGGACGAGGATCATCCGGCCCTGGCCACGCAACTGTATGCCGCCTATGCCCGGGCCGTGCAGGTGCGCACCCTGTCCAGCATCGTGGGGCCGGAAGGGCTCTCGGATCTGGATCGCATCTATCTCGATTTCGGCAAGCGTTTCGAGGAGGAACTGATCCACCAGGATGAAGCGCGCTCGCTCCAGGAAAGCATGGATATCGGCTGGGACATCCTGCGCAGTCTGCCTGCCAGCGAACTGAGCCGGTTGAGCGAGGCCCAGATCGACCGGCATATCAAGGCACAGCATCATGCCTGATGGCGCTTATAACGAGCCCCCCAGCCCCACCGCCCTCCTGCGCCTGCGGGAGGAGCGCCGGCTGGTTCGCGAGGCTTACGGTTTCCTCGACGAAAAACGGCTGCTCCTTGCCGCTGAGGTCCTCCGGCAGACGCAAGCCTATGAAAGCGAGATGCAGGCATTCCACGAGCTGCACCGGAGGGCTGCGACCGCACTTCGGGAAGCGCTGCTGCGCCATGGGCTGGATGGGCTTGAAGTCTACCCGGCGCCCGCCAGTGGGGATGCCGGGCTGAACATCAAATCCAGGAACTTCCTGGGTGTTCACCTGCTGACGGCCGAGCTGCAACCGGGATCTGCCACGGACGCGCCGTCGCCGATCAATCCCTCGCCGGAGGCCGAACGCTGCACGCCCCTCTTCCAGGAACTCGTCTCCCGCGCCACCGCTCTCGCCGCCCGCTCCGGCAACCTGCATCGTCTGCTGAATGAGTACCACCGCACCGAGCGGCGGGCGCGCGCCCTCGCGGACGTCATCCTGCCCGAACTGGAGGCCGGTCTGAACTACATGGCCGCGCAGCTTGAAGAAGCGGATCAGGAGGATATCGTGCGTGTGCGGCTGGGAGCCAGATCGAGGACCGAGTGATCGCCAGCTTCTTTGTGGCAGTGGGGTTTTACCCGGGTTTCACAGACACATTGATTAAGGGGACCTCTATCAATGCGATACCATTCAGGCAGGCAAAGAAAATTCCTTCTCATATACGAGGGGATTTACGCAAAGCTCAAATATGCAATTAATTCTTGCGAATTACGTTTCGCAAGATTATACTCCCTCCCTTAAAGAGGGAGCCTGCCATGCTAGAAAATCTGTCACAGCGACTCATCGGCTATCGCGTCAAAGCTGCCCGCGAGGCGTCCGGCTGGACGCAGGACCGGCTGGCTGAGGCCATGGGCCTGAAAGACCGCCAGAGCGTTTCCGATATCGAGAATGGCAAGCGGGCGCTCAAACCGGATGAACTCGTCCTGCTGACCGACACCTTGGATCGCGAACTCGACTTCTTCCTCGATCCATTCCAGGTAGCGGGCGAGGCCCAGTTCTCCTGGCGCGCCTCCCCCGGACTGGCCGAGCACAGCCTGGACGGTTTCGAGCTGAGGGCCGGACAGTGGATCGGACTGCTGCGCTGGTTGCGTGAGAAGGAGCAGGACCGGCCCAACCCCCTCAAGCACACCCTGCGGCTTACCGCGCAATCCTCATACGAGGATGCGATCGCCCGTGCCGAAAGCCTGGTCGAGGCGCTCGACCTGGGTGTTGTTCCGGCCGAGCGGCTGGCCGAGAAGATCGAGCAGGAGCTCGACATCCCGGTCCTGTACGTCGACACGATCGAAACCCCGGAGGGAGATTCAATCTCCGGTGCGACCTGTCATCTCCAGGACATGGGTATGATCCTGATCAACCGCAACGAGCCGGAGGCCCGTCGCTTCTTCGACCTGGCCCATGAACTGTTCCACGCCCTGACCTGGGATGCCATGAAGCCGGATCACCGCGAATCCAATTCGATCGAAGACCGGGCCAAGGGCAAACGCATCGAGCAGCTGGCCAACAACTTTGCCGCTGCTCTGCTGATGCCCCAGGCTTCTTTGGCGAATCTGATCGACAAACGTCGAATTGATGACGTAAGCCATCTTGCCGACGTGGCCATGCAGTTGCGTGTCGCGCCGGTGGCCCTTGCCTGGAGACTGTTCAATCTGACCTGGATCTGCGCGGAAACACGCGATGCCCTTCAACAGGAGCACCAGCGCCCATCCGTGGCCGGTACGCCGAAGCGGTTCTCCCCGGCCTTCATCAACATGCTGCACCGCGCAATCGATAGAGGCCACCTGTCCGCTCGCAAGGCGGCAAAAGCCATGGGTGCCACCTTGACGCAGCTTGTGGACCTGTTTGCCGAGCACTCCCTACCCGCCCCCTTCGAACTGTAAGGGGTGCGCCGGGCATGGCAAAGGCGCGGGTATTCATCGACACAAACATCATCATCGAGGCATTCCGGACGGGCTGTTGGACGGCGATCTGCAACAAGTTCGCTATCGAGACCGTCGACAAATGCGTCGAAGAGGCCCTCACCGGCAACCCCGATGATCCCGGGCGTGTGCACATCGACAGGGACGCCCTTCTGGAAGGACTTACCGACCGGCACCAGGTAGGGAAGCTAGAGCTGGCGAAGCTTGTCCTTACCCATCCTTCATGCCACGGCCTCGATGATGGCGAACTGCATCTCCTCGCTTGGCTCGATGCCCAAGGGCTGCTTCCAAACGCCCTTATCCTCGTTTCCACGGCCGATAAGGCGGCCATCGTGGCCACCGGTAATATCGGTTGGCTCGACTCGCTTACCTCCCTGGAGCATCTGGCCAATGAATCCGGCGTAACACATGGTCAACTCAACTCCCTGGCCCGTCACTATCGCGCGGGTTGGCTGGATGAGATCCGGGTAAAAATCCGGCTTGGAATCATTCCTTAGGGGGCCTACATACGACGTCCCCCCATGTTGAGTAGCAGAGCAGTTTAGAGTCCGTTTGCCCCTGTAGCCGCGTTCTCGGGCACGGTGGAAGACGGAAAGATCACGGAAAAGTCCTACACGGAGGCCGAAATGAATGGCGGCCTCAAGGAGTCGGCCCTGCCCGATACCTTTGCCAAACCGGAATTCCGCGTGCTGCTAGTGGCCGAGAAATACCAGACCGGCTTTGATCAGCCGCTGCTGCACACGATGTCTGTGGATACGCGTCTGGCGGGCATTCAGGCCGTGCAGACGCTCTCGCGCCTGAACCGGATTCACCCGCTCAAGGACGACACCTTCGTCCTGGACTTCGTGAATGATTCCGCCGAAATCCAGGAAGCCTTCCACCAGGACTACGAAGGTTTGGTCATGAACGAGGAGCTGTTCACTGACTATATGGGCAAGCCGGATATGCAGGATCTGGTTTCAAAATGGCTCGGCAGTCAAGTCTACGAGCGCTTCTCGATCAGCAGTGGACGGGTAGATATTCCATAACGGCTTTTTGGGTGCCAAGCTGTTTGGATAAGATAATGCAGCATATTGACAGCCACCCCATACTCCACTACGTTAACTTCATGAGCGGACTCTTCTCACTGCGACGACTGCGCCGCCTGACCCCAGGCCTGATGGGCCTGTGGGTGGGGCTCGTGCTGTTCATGGGCTTTCAGCCCTGCACGGTGCTGGCCGATGCACTGGTCGACGCCCCGGCCATGGCGCAGATGGCCGACTGCCCGGAAGCGATGCCCACGCAGCAGCATACCCACGGCTACGTGCACTGCAATCTGCCCGACGTGGCCGCCGATGGCCCGCAGCTCGGGGCTCACCTGCCCTTCACACCGCTGATCCTGAACCAATTTTCCGCGCTGATCCTGCCTGTGTCATTCTGGCAGACGCCCGCAGGCTCCTCTCCCCTTGAAGCTCCCCCCCAGAACCTTACTCTCGACGCCTCCTCGGGCTTTCGCCTGCTGATTTAACACACCCTCCGCTTGTCTGGTCAGGCCTCGTATGGCCTGGTAGATCAATCCTGGAGGGATTATGCCCAAGCTGTTTTCTTTCGGCTGTCTGCCGCGCATTGCGGCGCGACGGGCCAAAACACACTGGCTGCTGCTAGGCGGTCTGCTGCTCGTGCTACATGCCGGGCTGGCCCCTGCTGCCGCCGATCCCGCAGCGGTCTCCGTCATGAGCTTGGCGGACGCCGAACAACGGGCCCTGAGCCTGCATCCGCAACTGGCGCAGCGTCAGGCGGATATCAAGGCGGCCGAAGCGCGCGCCGTCTATGCCGGCGAACTGCCGGACCCGCAATTGCGCTTTGGGGTCAATAGCGTACCGGTGAATCGCTTTGCGCTGGATCGCGACAGCATGACGCAGGTGGTCGGCGGCATCAGCCAGAGCTTTCCCCCGAGCGGCAAACTGGCCCTGAGTCAGCAAAGCGCGCGCGAGGAAACCACCGCACTGCGCGCCGACCGGATGGATCTCGCCGCGCAGATCCGCCGCGAGGTGCGCCAGGCCTGGCTGGATGCCTTCTATCAGGAACGGGCCCTGGCAGTCCTGCAGAACGATCGCGAACTGCTGGATCAGATCACGCGGGCGAACCTGAGCCAGTATCGCGTCAATCGCATTCCGGAGAGCGAAGTGCTGCGGGCCCAACTGGCACGCGATGACCTGCTCGATCAGGAACAAACGCTGCTGACAGCACGCGATACGGCCCGTAGCCGGCTTGCCCGGCTGCTGCAACTGCCCGCGGACGGCATCCGCCTGCCAGACACCTTGCCGCCCCTGCCCGCATTGCCTTCACAAGCGATTTTGCTGGACCAGGTGGCGCGGCATCCCCAGGCCACGGCCATGGAAGCGCGCATCCGGGCGCGCCAGATCGACGTGGCGGCGGCAAAGCGCGACTACTACCCCGAACTCGGCGTGGAGGCGAGCTACGGCCTGCGGTTCGCCCGCGACAATGGCGAAAAGCTGCCGGACATGGTCTCGGCCGGCATCACCCTGAGCCTGCCCCTCTTTTCTGAAAAACGTCAGGATGCCCGCCTGCAGGAACGTCAGGCGCAGGCACTTGCCCTACGCTACGAGCACGATGACATGCTGCTGCAGTTGCGCGAGGAAGTCCAAAGCAGCTATGCCAGCTATGATCGCCTGCAAAAGCGCGTGCAGCTCCTGCAGGACCGTCTGCTGCCCCAGGCAGAACAGACCACGGCCGCAACCTTGGCCGACTACCGCGTGAACAAGGGCAGCATGGCCAGCGTGCTACAGGCGCGCAGGGAGCGCCTGGATTATCAGTTGCGGTTATGGCGGGCGCGGGTGGATCTTGCCAGTGCCGCCGCCGATCTCGATTATCTGGCCAGTACGACCCAGGAGACGCCATGAACGGTCAACATAGCATCCTGATTGCCGCCGCGTTGCTCCTGAGCACGAGCCTTGGCGCGGGACTAGGCTGGTGGATCAAGGGTTCTGGGCACGCGGACATGCCGCAGACTAGCACCGAACCGGCCAAGCGCAAGATTCTTTACTACAAAAACCCGATGGGTACGGGACAGACCTCCGCTGTACCGACGAAGGACGATATGGGGATGGATTACATACCGGTCTATGCCGATGAGGAGAAAAAGCCTGCCGATCGCAAGATCCTCTATTACAGGAACCCCATGGGCAACGGCCATACTTCACCCGTGCCGATGAAAGATGATATGGGCATGGACTATATCCCGGTCTATGCCGATGAAAACGCCTCAGCCGAGGACAGCGGCACGGTGAAGATCGATCCGCGTCTGGTGCAGAATCTCGGCGTGCGGACCGCATCCGTGGAGCGCCGCAACATCGGCCAGGCCATCGAAACCGTTGGTACCGTATTGGTGGACGAGCATCGCATCAGCTATCTCAATCCGCGCGTCAGTGGCTGGCTGGAGACGCTGCGGGCCCGGGCAGTGGGCGACACGGTCAAGCGCGGGCAGGTGCTGGCGACAATCTATTCGCCGGACCTGCTGAGTGCCCAGGAGGAATTTCTGGTGGCCCTGCGCGGGGTGCGGCAGCGCACCGCTGACCCGCAGCTTGCGAGCGAAAACCGGGCACTGCTGGACGCCGCGCGAGAACGCCTGCGCCTGCTTAATCTGCCGCAGGCCGAGATCCGGACCCTGGAGCGCAGCGGCAAGACGCAACGCACCGTGCCCTTGCGCGCGCCACAGGGCGGCATCATCACCGAACTCAATGCCCGCCAGGGTGGTTATGTCACGCCGGACACCCGCATTTATACGCTGGCGGATCTCTCCAGAGTCTGGGTCAATGTGGATATCTATGCCAGCCAGTTGCCCTGGATCAGGCCCAATGATCCAGTGACCTTGAGCATCCCGTCCCTGCCGGAGCGCCAATGGCAGGGCCGTATCGATTACCTCTACCCCACCCTGAACACGCAAAGCCGCACGGTGCAGGCGAGGCTGGCCTTCGCCAACCCCGATGGCGTGCTGCGCCCCGGCATGTACGGCACGGCGCGCATTCAGGCCGGCACGCAGGCCGAGCGACTGGTGGTACCGAGCGAGGCGGTGCTGCGCGGATCGAACCGCAATGTCGTGCTGATTGCCGAGGGCGAGGGCCGCTTCCGCCCGGTGGTGGTCAGGATCGGCGCAGAAAGTGGCGGCTTTACCGAAATCCTCGACGGCCTGCAGGCGGGCCAGAAAGTGGTAGTGAGTGGGCAATTCCTGATCGACTCGGAGGCGAGCCTCAAGGGCCTTTTGAACCGTCTGCAGGCTGGCGACGCGGCCCCGGCTGAAAGCGCCACCCCGCCGGCGGGCATGGATACGGTGCCGGCCCCAAGCGCGACCATGCCACAGACCAGTCCGACACCAGCGCCCGCGCCAAAGACGCATGGCAGCATGCAGCACGGGGGGAATTAGCATGATCCGCCGCGTGATCGACTGGTCCCTGCACAACCGCTTTCTGGTGCTGCTGGCCACGGCTTTTCTGGTTGCCTGGGGCCTCTATGCCCTGGCGCGCACGCCGGTGGACGCCATCCCGGACCTGTCGGACGTGCAGGTCATCATCAAGACCAGCTACCCCGGCCAGGCGCCGCAGGTGGTGGAGGATCAAGTCACCTATCCGCTGACCACCACGCTGCTGTCCGTACCCGGTGCCACCACGGTGCGCGGCTACTCGATGTTCGGGGATTCCTATATCTACGTGCTGTTTCAGGATGGCACCGACCCGTACTGGGCGCGCTCGCGGGTGCTGGAATACCTGAATCAGACCCAGGGCCGGCTGCCCGAGGGGGTGGTGCCAACGCTGGGGCCGGACGCCACCGGGGTCGGCTGGATCTATGAATACGCGCTGGTGGACCGCAGCGGGCGGCATGATCTGGCGCAATTGCGCTCCCTGCAGGACTGGTTTTTGAAGTTCGAGCTGCAACGCCTGCCGGGGGTGGCGGAAGTGGCCACGGTCGGCGGCATGGTCAAGCAGTATCAGGTGGTGGTGGATCCCAACCGGCTGCTGGCCTACAACATCACGCTCGCGCAGGTCAAGGATGCCATCCAGCGCGCCAATAGCGAAACCGGCGGTTCGGTGATCGAGATGGCGGAACGCGAGTACATGGTGCGTGTGCGCGGCTATATCCGTTCGCTCAACGATCTGCGCGAAGTGCCGCTGACGGTCACCCAGGGCGGCACGCCGGTGACGCTGGGGGATGTGGCGAACCTCCGGCTAGGGCCGGAGCTGCGCCGGGGCATCGCCGAACTCAACGGCCAGGGCGAAGTGGTGGGCGGCATCATCGTCATGCGTTATGGCGAGAACGCGCAGGCGACCATCGCGCGGGTCAAGGCACGGCTGGCGGAACTGAAATCCAGCCTGCCAGCGGGCGTCGAGATCGTACCCACTTATGACCGCTCGACCCTGATCGAGCGCGCCGTGGACAATCTCAAGAGCAAGTTGCTGGATGAATCACTGGTGGTGGCGCTGGTGGTGCTGCTTTTCCTGTTCCACCTGCGTTCCTCGCTGGTGGCCATCATCAGCCTGCCGGTGGGCATTCTCGCGGCCTTCACCGTCATGCACTACCAGGGCATCAACGCCAACATCATGTCGCTGGGCGGCATCGCCATCGCCATCGGCGCCATGGTGGATGCCGCCATCGTGATGATCGAGAATATGCACAAGCATCTGGAGCGGGCCGGGCCCGAGGCCGACCGCTGGGTCATTGTACGGGAATCGGCACAGGAAGTCGGGCCGGCGCTTTTTTTCTCGCTGCTGATCATCACCGTGTCGTTTTTGCCGATCTTTACGCTGGAGTCCCAGGAGGGCCGTCTTTTCTCGCCACTGGCTTTCACCAAAAGCTACGCCATGGCGGCAGCGGCAGGGTTATCGGTGACCCTGGTGCCGGTGCTGATGGGCTATTTCATCCGCGGGCGCATCCTGCCCGAGCATAAGAACCCGCTGAACCGGCTGCTGATCGCAGCTTATCAACCCATAATCAATGGCGTGCTGCGCCTACGCTGGCTGACCATCCTGCTGGCAGTGCTGCTGCTGGCCAGCGCCTGGTATCCCTTGAGCCGGCTTGGTTCGGAGTTCATGCCGCCCTTGAACGAGGGGGACTTTTTGTACATGCCCACTACCCTGCCTTCGATCTCTATTGGCGAAGCGAGCTTTATATTGCAGCAGACTGACAAGCTCATTGCCAGCGTGCCGGAGGTGGCGCGCGTGTTCGGCAAGGCCGGACGGGCGGAGACAGCCACCGACCCCGCCCCGCTGTCGATGTTCGAAACCACCATACAGCTCAAGCCGGAATCGCAGTGGCGCGCCGGCATGACCATCGAAAAGATCAAGGATGAGCTGAACCGCGTCGTGCAGTTTCCGGGCTTGGCCAACTCCTGGACCATGCCGATTCGCACCCGCATCGACATGCTCGCTACCGGCATCAAGACCCCGATTGGCATCAAGATCGCCGGGCCGGATCTTCAGGGCATCCAACGGGTGGGCGCGCAGATCGAGGCGGTCATGAAGCAGCAGCCCGGCACGGTTTCGGCTTTCGCCGAACGCGTGACCGGCGGGCGTTACATCGACATTGACATCGATCGCGTGGCGGCAGCGCGATACGGGCTCAATGTCGCGGACGTGCAGGACATGGTGCGCGCCGCCATCGGCGGGGAGAACGCCACGCGCACGGTGGAAGGCCGCGAGCGTTACCCGGTGAACCTGCGCTATCCGCGTGCGCTGCGCCAGTCCCTGGCGGATCTTTCGGCCAGCCGCGTGGCCACTCCAAGTGGCGCGCAGATCCCCCTGGGCGAGGTCGCGAAGATCCGTCTGGTGGATGGCCCGTCCGAGATCAAGAGCGAGAATGCCCGCCTGAACGGCTGGGTTTATGTAGACGTCGGCAAGGTTGATATCGGGGGCTATGTGGCGCGCGCCAAGCAGGCGGTGGCGCAGGAGGTGAAGCTGCCACCGGGCTACTCCCTGATCTGGTCTGGGCAGTATGAGTACATGGAACGCGCCAAGGCGCGCCTGCAGACTGTGATTCCGCTGACGCTGGCGCTGATCCTTCTGCTCCTGTACTTCAATTTCCGCAATGTCACGGAAGTGCTGATGATCGTGCTCAGCCTGCCCTTTGCCCTGGTGGGCGGAATCTGGATCCTCTACCTGCTGGGCTATCAGCTCTCGGTGGCGGTGGTGGTGGGCTTCATTGCGCTCGCAGGGGTGGCGGCGGAGTTCGGCGTGGTGATGCTGCTGTATCTCGATCAGGCCCTCAAGCGCTATCAGGCCGAAGGGCGCATGAACAACCGGGCGGATCTCAAGGCGGCCATCATCGAGGGCGCGGTGCTACGGGTGCGGCCCAAGATGATGACCGTGGCGGTGATCGTGGCCGGGCTGCTGCCCATCATGTTCAGCCACGGCACCGGCTCGGAAGTGATGCAGCGCATTGCCGCGCCCATGATCGGCGGCATGATCACAGCCCCCCTGCTGAGCCTGCTGGTGATTCCGGCGCTCTACGCCATGTGGAAGCAGCGGCAGCTGAAACTGCCGGACGGGCCGGCGTCAATGCCGCGCTCCCAAAGTGCAATTTAACCCCGACCCTAGGAGAGATTCATGGTCACTCGACGTCGCTTTCTGCAACAGGCCGGCGCCCTGGGCTTGCTGGCTGGCCTGGAACGCTTTGCCCCGGCCTATGCCTGGGCACAATCCACCAGCCCCGCGGTTTTCCAGCCGCGACAGCCCGGCAATGTGTTTGATCTGACACTGCGCCAGGAGGCCTACCCTTTTGATGGTCGTAATGGCAGCGCCATCACCATCAACGGCAGCGTACCAGGCCCGCTGTTGCGTTTCCGCGAAGGCGAAACCGTCACCCTGCGCGTGCACAACCAACTCGATGTCGACAGCTCCATCCACTGGCACGGCCTGCTCGTGCCCAACCGGATGGACGGCGTACCAAACGTTGTCTTTCCCGGCATCAAGGCCGGCGAGACATTCATTTATCAATATCCAATTCGCCAGAGTGGCACCTATTGGTATCACAGCCACACCCGCTTTCAGGAGCAAAGTGGCCTGTACGGCCCCATCATCATCGACCCCAGCGAGCCCGACCCGGTGCAACATGACCGTGAGTACGTGGTCATGCTCTCGGACTGGACCTTCGAGGACCCGGAGCGTGTGATGGCGCATCTCAAGAAGCAGGGGGATTACTACAACTTTCAGCAGCGCACCCTGGGGACCTTCTTTCATGATATCGGCAAGGACGGCTGGCAGGCGACCATTAAAAACCGCCTGCAATGGGGCGGCATGCGCATGTCCCCGGCGGACATCCTGGACGTGACCGGCTACACGTATACCTATCTGATGAACGGACTGGGACCGGTATCCAACTGGAACGCGCTGTTTCGGCCGGGAGAAAAGGTGCGGCTGCGATTCATCAACGGCTCGGCCCAGACCTTTTTTGATGTACGCATCCCCGGCCTCAAGCTGACCGTGGTTCAGGCCGACGGCCAGAACGTGCAGCCCGTCGAGGTCGATGAGTTCCGCATCGGTGTGGCGGAGACCTATGATGTGATCGTCGAACCCCGCGAAGACAAGGCCTACACCATTTTTGCCGAATCCATGGACCGCAGTGGCTATGCCGGCGGTACGCTCGCACCACGGCTGGGCATGAGTTCCGAGATCCCGAAGCGCCGCCCGCGCCCGCTACGCAGCATGGCCGACATGGGCATGTTTGACATGCAAGGCATGGGGTCCATGCCGGGCATGGACATGGGCCAGCAAACAGCCGCCAAACCAGGCGGTGCGGACCAGATGTCTGGCATGGAGCCAAAGGGGCAAGGCGCCAAGATGCAAGCCGGGCAACAGGGCATGGAAGCCATGCCAGGCATGGATTCAGGTAGTGGCGGCATGGCTGGAATGGACATGGGCTCTGGCGACCATGCGGCAAAGGCCGCAGGCGGCAAGGCCTCAACCCAGGCCGATCCTGCGCAGACGCTGCCCGGCGACCCGCCGGTCAAGCACACACGGGATGATGTGGGCGTGGCCAATCAGGTTTCGCCAATGGAAACCAAGAACCGGCTCGACGAACCGGGTGTCGGTCTGGGCCAGGATGGTTGGCGCGTACTGGTGTACACCGATCTGCGCAGCCCCAAGCCTTACCATGATCAGCGCAAACCCGGGCGTGACATCGAACTGCATCTGACCGGCAACATGGAGCGTTTCATTTGGTCGATTGATGGCAAGAAATATTCCCAGGCCGAGCCGATCCCCTTCCATTACGGCGAGCGCCTGCGCCTGATCATGGTCAACGACACCATGATGGAGCACCCCATGCATCTGCATGGCGTGTTCATGGTGCTCGAAAACGGCCACGGCGAGTACGGGCCGCTCAAGCACACCATCATCGTCAAGCCCGCCGAACGCCTGTCCCTGCTGATCACTGCCGATGAGCCTGGTCGCTGGGCCTTCCATTGCCACATGCTCTACCACATGGAAGCCGGTATGTTCCGGGTGGTGGAAATTTCCGACAAGCAGGAGGCCTGAGTCATGGCAAAAACAGCGAAACACAAGCTTGCTACCCCTTTCGGCCGGCTGCTCGCCGGGGCCATCGCACTGGGGGCGATCCTGCCTATGGCCGCAGCAGCCCAGGATTCCGGGACCGGGAACGGCGAGGCCGTCATGGACCAAAAGCCGTACACGTTTCTGCTGATCGACCAGTTGGAGCACGGCTGGAGCCGGGGAGCCAATACCGTCTACTGGGATGCACAGGGCTGGTACGGCGGTGACTACAACAAGCTCTGGCTCAAGACCGAAGGCGATACCCTGGCCACGCGCGCCGAGGGCAAAGCCGAACTACAGGCGCTCTACAGCCGGTCGGTGGCGCCCTACTGGGATCTTCAGGCCGGCATCCGTCATGAGAGGCGCTTTGGCAGGGGACCCAATTCTTCGCGCACCTTTGCCGTGCTCGGTATCCAGGGACTCGCCCCCTACTGGTTCGATCTCGAGCCGACCCTGTTCATCAGCGAGGACGGCGATCTCTCCGCCCGGCTCACCGCCGAGTACGACCTGCTGCTGACCCAGCGCCTGATTGCTCAGCCGCGCCTGGAGGTGAATGCATCCGCCCGCAAAGTGGATGAATTCGATATCGGATCCGGCATCAACGACATGGATCTTGGTTTGCGCCTGCGCTACGAGATCCGGCGAGAGTTCGCGCCCTATGTCGGCATTTCCTGGAATCGCAAGTTCGGCCAGACCGCCGACATGGCTCGTCAGGGCGGTTATGATGTCGACAACACCGCCATCGTTGCCGGCCTGCGGGTTTGGTACTGAAGCGCAAACATAGTCGTACCCTCTTTCATCGGTACTCATTCAAACAGGAGAAAAAGCAGTGGAAATCATCCCCAACTGGCATCCGATCTTCGTGCATTTCACCGTAGCACTGCTGGTCATTGGCGTATTGTTCCACCCGATCTCGCTACTGGCGGGCAGCGAAGACCTGCGATGCCAGTGGGCGGCAATAGCGCGCTGGAATCTCTGGCTGGGCACAGCCTTTGCCGCACTCACGGTGGCGACCGGTATCCAGGCCTACAACACGGTTGCCCATGACACGCCTTCCCATCTGGCCATGACCGATCACCGCAACTGGGCCCTGGTGACCTTCGCAGTGTTCCTGGCGCTGACCGCCTGGTCGATCCTGCGCTACCGCGCGCGCAAGCCCATCAACTGGCCGCTGACGCTTGCCCTGTTGCTCAGCCTGGGCCTCTTGGGCTCAACTGCCTGGCGCGGCGGCGAGCTGGTCTTTCGTCATGGGCTCGGCGTGATGTCCCTGCCCCATGCCGGTAATCATCAACATGAAGCCGGAGAAGCACCGCACGAGCATCCCGCGTCGAATGGAAATACCTTGAATCCAACAGGCCAAATGAATGAAACCCCTCCTGGAGGACAAGCCGAAAACATGCCTCAGGCCCCAGCTGAGGATGGACATAACCATACGCACAACGCGCCCTAATAGTGGAGTAGCAATGCATGTCTAAGCTTACAGCCCTGATAGCCGTGTTCGCGGGCATGGTGCTGGTAGCCTGCGAAAGCGGGCCTGATTCTGGCGCTGCCAAGGCCCCGCCCGTGCGCACCACGACCACGCTCGCGAACCCCGCCCAGCTTGGTGTGAATCTGGATGCGCGGGCCTATCAGGATCGCTTGCGCGCCCGCAATCTCGACCCTGCCGTGGTGGTGCGTGGCCGTGAGCTGTTCGCGGCAAACTGCGCGCGTTGTCATGGTGCATTCGGCGAAGGCACCCCGGACTGGCGCAAGCGCCTTGCGGACGGCACTTTCCCGCCGCCCCCACTGAACGGTACGGCCCACACCTGGCACCATCCGGATCAGCTGTTGCTGCGCATCATGCGCGATGGTGGGCAAAGTTACGGACCGACCTATCAAGGCGCCATGCCGCCCATGGGCAAGATGGTCAATGCTGCCGAGCGCCAGGCCATTCTCCAGTACCTGAAGAGTCTCTGGCCGGATGAAGCCTGGCGCACTCAGAAGGACATCACTCGTGAAAACCCGGAGGCTGAGTAAGCCAAAAGCATCCGTTGTCCTATAAAAAGGGCCAAGTGATTTTGCGTTTCAACATTTCTGCTAATTTCATTCACCTGGATCAAGGAGCATCAACATGAAAGCACCGCATCATATTATCCTGCTGGCCCTGCTCGCGCCCGTGGGCTTCCTGCCACTGGGGGCCCAGGCCATGCCCATGGGTATGGACATGGGCAGCCAGCCCGCCCACAGTCCCAGTATGGCTGGTGCCCAGATTCACCGCGGCACCGGCACGGTCAACCGGATCGACATGAACACCGGCAAGATCAAGATCACCCATGCACCCATCCCGAGCCTCGGCTGGTCGGCCATGACCATGAACTTCCAGACCAAGAACAAGGCGGAGTTGAGCAATGTCAAAGTGGGACAAAAGGTAAACTTCGAGCTGATCAAGGGGTCAGATGGACAGTATCTGATTACCCGCATCACCCCAGTCCAATCCTGACCGGATCCACCCTAGCCCAAGGAGGCGTACCATGCAGAACCCAAAATCTTCAGCACTGAGCCGGATCATCGCAGCTACATTCCTGGCGCTAGCCCTGCCAGCCGCCCAAGCGCAGACCGGGGCAGGCGACCAGAACCACATGCAACAGCATCCTGCGGGGCAACAAGCGCCATCATCCGGAATGCAGGGCCAATCCGGGATGATGTCCGATCAGATGCTGAAGCAAAAGCAGGAACGCATGATGCGCATGCATGAAATGATGCACAAGATCGAGAAGGCGCAGGGCGCGGAACGCCAGAAACTCATGCAGCAGCAACGACAGATGATGCGCGAAAACATGCAGCAGATGATGCCTATGATGAAAGGCATGATGGGTGGCGGCATGCAGGGCGGTGGCCAAGGCGGTATGCAAGGCAATGGCCAGAGCGGCATGGGCGGCATGCCCATGAGCCCGATGCCAAATGGCACCGGGAACTCCGGGTCCAACTCAGGCGCCCACTGATCAGGCAGGCCGCGGCTTCAGGTCGCGGCCTGTGCAGATAAAAGCCGAATACGCGCAGCCCTATGTGGTTACCGGGGGCTGCAATCCCCGGCTCGACTGTCGGCCCTGTAAGCGATTTAGGAGACCCAATCCACAAGGAGGCGACAATGATGAACGGATTTGGCGGCATGGGCGGCATGGGAGCTATGGGCGGACTCATCATGCTGCTGTTCTGGGTTCTGATCATTGGCGGCATCGTCTGGCTGATTGTCGCCTTGACCCGGAATCGCGGCGGCGGACAGAACATTTCTTCGGCCCTGGATGTGCTGAAGGAGCGCTACGCGCGCGGCGAAATCAACCGCGAAGAGTTTGAGCAGAAGAAACGGGATCTCCAGTAAACATTGCCAATCAAGCAACCCAGCCAGGGGACATCTTGGCAGGCACCGAAGATCCTTAGACCTGATTTACGAGATACCTGGTTTCATATCGGGCCGAGGCCATGCCCTGGAAAACGGGTTAAACGTGGGAACAAGGTGTTGCCTATGCAAGATCCACAAATCCTGGATGCACGAGGGGCGACCTGTCCGGGACCACTCATGGAGCTTATTGCTCACATCAAGCTCATGGACGTTGGCGAGGAAGTCGAAGTGCTGACTACCGATAGAGGCTCCGCCACCGATATCCCGATCTGGCTGCGCAAGGTCGGGCATGAGTGCATCAATATGCGCGAGGACGCGGGCGTGTACCACATTCGGGTACGCAAGACCAAGTAATGGCTCAATCCACTACTCAAGGAGATCTCCATGAAACGCATCCTGATCGTCGGCGGCGGTATCGGCGGCACCATCCTGGCCAATAACCTCGCCCGACGCCTCAATCACGAGTTGCACAGCGGAGATGTGGGCATCACCCTGCTCTCGGCCTCCGACCGGCATATGTACCAGCCGGGTCTGCTCTATGTCGCCTTCGGCCGCATGACCCCCGACGAGATCTACCGCGATCAGGCGAGTCTCCTGGAACCGGATATCGCGTTCCACGTCGATCCTGTGGAGGAGTTCCGCTTCGAAGCGAACGCAGTGCGTACCGCAAGCGGCAAAAGCTTCGAGTATGACTATCTCGCCATTGCCACCGGCTCGCGGCCGGTAGCGGAGAGCATCCCGGGCCTGGCGGAACACGCGCATCATGTGTATACGGAAGCCGCCGCGCTCAAGACCTTTCAGGCCCTGCGCGACTTCCAGGGCGGCAAGATCGTGGTTGCCGCTGCGGTGCCGCACAAGTGCCCCATGGTGCCGCTGGAGATCACCTTTCTGCTGCACGACTACTTTCAGGATCGGGGTCTGCTCGACAAGGTCAAGATCCACTATACCTATCCGATCAACCGCGTGCACAGCCTCGAAAACGTCGCCAAGTGGGCCGCCCCGGAATTTGACCGGCTGGGCATCAGCTACGAGACGCTTTTCAATGTCAAGGAAGTGGATGGCGCCAAACGGCAGGTCTTGAGCGAGGAAGGCAGTAGCGTGGATTACGACCTCCTGATCGCCATCCCACCGCACAAGGGCATGGAAGTCATCGAGAAGAACAATCTCGGCAAAGGTGGCTGGATCCCCACCGATCGCAACAGCCTGCGCATGGAGAACCGCGACAACGTCTTTGTGCTTGGCGATACCACCAATATCGCCACCAGCAAGGCCGGCTCAACCGCACATTACGAGGCCGAGGTCCTGGGCGAGAACCTCGCGGCGCTGGTGAAACTTGGCAGCGAGGTCAAGACCTATGAAGGCAAGGTATTCTGCTTTATCGAGGCGGGCAAGGACCGCGCCACCTATGCGAGCTTTGACTATAACCATCCACCGCAACCGCAGCCGCCGACCCAGGCCGTGCACTGGTTCAAGATGGCCTACAACAGGCTCTACTGGAACAGCGTGCGCGGCCTACTCTAGGAGGAATCAGCCATGAACACACAAATACAGGATCTGACTACGGGAACAGATCTGGAGCATCTCCTGGAAGCGGTGCGCGACACGCTCAGTGATGAGATGATCGTGCGCTTGGCGGGCACCCTGAGCGGCAGCCTGGATCTGCTCGATCGACTGAACCGCAGCGGCGTGTTGGACGCCCTTCCCGTCCTGGAACGGCTGATCGGCAGCGGCGATCTGGAACGACTGCAGCGACTCCTGCCGCGCATGCTGGATCTGATGGAAGGCTTGGACCGGGAACTGCTGGACGGCTTGAGCCGGAGCCTCGTGCAAGCGCGGCAGGAAAGTGCAGAGGCCCCGGCGGCTCTCGGTGGCGTGGGCGGTTTCTGGGCTATTCTGCGCGAGCCAGAAAACCAGGAGACCATCCGCTTCTTCCTGAATTTCGGAAAGCATTTTAGAAATTCTGGAACGGAGCCAGATTAGGGCGCAGATACGGGAGTCACCAGCAAGACACTGGAAGCGGCGGCAACTCAAGCTGCCCGACGGACTCTGATCTATTATGGCGAAAAGACGCATCCTGAAACCTGGAGGGCAGATGCCAAAATATTCACGCTTGATCGCTGCATGCACAGTCGTGCTGCTGGCGGGCTGCGGCAAGGCCGATGATACCCCAGCAGCCGCCAAAGCCTTGGGCAGCAAGCCCGTGGAAAGCCCCAGAGCCGTCAGCGCCGAGATTCATCACGGTACCGGCACGGTCAACCGCATCGACACATGAATACCGGCAAGGTCAATCTCACCCATGCACCCATCCCGAGCCTCGGCTGGTCGGCCATGACCATGAACTTCCAGACCAAGAACAAAGCGGAGTTGAGCAATGTCAAGGTGGGACAAAAAGTAAACTTCGAGCTGATCAAGGGTGCTGATGGGCAGTATCTGATTACCCGCATCAGCCCGGCCAAATCCTGAATCCGGACAACTGCATCGAGGATGAAACCAGACCGTGAGCGACCCTCTGTTAACAGTACTTGGAATCGCAATCATCGCAGTGGGATTGAACGACGTCTTCCACACCCTGCTTCATCCAAGCGGGAGAGGAATGCTGAGTCATCGGGTTTTCAGCGCAATGTGGTGGGCATCAAAACGTCTGCATCACAGGTTTGGTTACATTGCAGGACCTATGAGCATGGTTCTGGTAATCGCACTTTGGGCGATTCTGCAAGTTCTGGGATGGGCCCTGATTTACTACCCCCACATGCCGGAAGGATTCACTTACTCACCAGGCCTGGATCCGTCAAAGTACAATGATTTCGCCGAAGCCTTGTATGTTTCCCTTGTGACGCTGACAACCCTAGGTTATGGCGACGTCGTTGCGGCGGATAAGTGGGTCCGGCTTTTCTCCCCAGCCGAGGCACTTATCGGGTTCTCCCTGTTGACCGCAGCCCTTTCCTGGTTTTCACAGATGTACCCAATACAGGCCCGTCGCCGCACGCTTGCCCTGAAGCTGCGTGCCCTGGAAGATGCTCGCTACGCCAGCTGCCTCGATGAGCTTGAGGCAGCCACGGTAAGCCGGAGTCTCGATTCTCTGGCCGAGGACTTCATCCGGATCCGCATCGATCTGACCCAAAATGCGGAGCTCTACTATTTCCGCGAAAGCGATCCCCAGATATCCCTGGCCACCTCCGTCCACTATGCACTGGAGCTCAGCAGTACGGCACTACGATCAAGCAGAACGGATGTCCAGCGCAGTGGCATTCTGCTCTCATCCGCACTTGACAGGCTCGGTGCGTACATGCGGGACAACTTCCCTATAAGCGGCAAATCCACAAAGGAGATATTCGAAGCCGTCAGCACCGATCACGGCTATACCTTGCACTCCAGCCCTGAAAAACCCTTCTGAGCCGAGGGTCGCAAGGACCTGCTTTGAGCCCGTATGCAAACCTGCTCGACATGAACACCGGAAAGATCCACATCACCCACGGCCCATCCCGAGCCTCGGCTGGTCGGCCATGACCATGGACTTCCAGACCAAGCACAAGGCGGAACTCCAGGGTCTGGAACCGCCTCAGAAAGTTACCTTTGATTTAATCAAAGGTAATAACGGACAGTATCTGATCACCCGCTTGGCACCTGCGAAGCAAGTGACTTGCCAGCTTCATTTCTTATCACAATCAAGGAGGCAGAAAATGTCAAAATTAATTTCCTGGAAAAGAATCGCGCTCCTGGCCGGACTTTCCATCATCCCTGCCGCTCAGGCAGCGGACAACAATCACGAAATGTCGGGCTCGACTGGAAAGTCAGGCAACATGTCAGGGATGAATATGGACCAGCATTTGCGACAGATGCAGGATAACATGATCAAAATGCATGAATTCATGCATCAGATCGAGAATGCCAAAACACCGCAAGAAAAAGAGCGTCTGAAAGCTGAGCAACGTGAAGTGATGCGTAAAAACATGATGGGCATGAAGCAGATGAAATCCGGGATGGAAGGCATGGGCGGAATGGGCAACATGCAGGGACAGAGTAATATGGAGCCCGGCAAATCGATGAATTCAGCGTCTCCGAAAAATAGCGGGGATATGGGCGGCATGCAAATGGGCCATTGAACAAGGTGGGCCACGGGTTGCAATTCCGTGGCCCTTTTTCCAAGTTTTGCAATGCTCCTTCTGGCACGATTTACCTCAAGGTTTGCGCGCCGTCCTCGTAGCTGCATCCGCACCAGCACTTGCTGAATCATTCATCTGTCGGGTTTCAGCCTCCGTAAATGCCTTATGGCCATGAATCATGGCGGAAACCATGTTGTGCCGCCCCTTTATTTCATGCATGACGACCATCAGAATGTGAATGACAGCGAACCCCAACAGCAGGTAAAACCCCCAGTCGTGCCAGTTCATCAATACCGAGTTCATGCGTTCGTCATCTGACATGCGCGACAAAATCAAGCCTAGCGTGACTTGCGCGGCAGCAATGCCGTAAAAGGCCAGATATGCCGGAGCGGCGAAGGCATTATGTCCACGATAGGGCTCGACAGGCCGACGAAATCCACTCAAATAACACGATAGAGTTTGTCGCCAGACCCGACGCTGCCTGGCCGTGAGCGGCAAAAGATCGCGCCAGCGCGCTTCAGCGGGGCCCGCGAACAGCCATACAAGACGCAATGCAAGCCCAGCCGCAAGCGCATAACCGGTATAAATGTGCACCAGATCGAAACTCTCCATGAGCTGATCGCTCATGCTGTCGCCCAAAATCAGCAGGATCGATCCAGAGATGAACTGCGCCAAAAGCGTAAACGCAATCCACCAATGGAGCAGGCGAAGCAAGGGATCCCATACGGGATAAAGGCGGTAATGCAGGTCTTTCTCTGCTGCTTTCACAATGGCTCTCCTCAAACATCAACCACCAACATTAGCTACCGGCATGACCACACAAAGAACATGTTGTCGTGCCAGTTGGAAACCTGTTCCGGGACACATCGGTGCCCGATGCGCGTGTGTCTGATTACGGAACAAGAAGGGAAGTTTTTCGCAGGCACGCCTGCCTGACACAATTTTAAATCAAAAGCCGAAGCTGGAGGGTGGCTGCTTGAGGATACCGGGGAGGCTTGGCAAGGGATGCAAGAACGTGAAATTGGATACTGGATAGAGGCACTGTCAGACCGGTGACGACAGGCAACCAAATTGGCAGATGCTCCCCGCTTTCCACCTGGAAGCTTTCCTGAGCCAGATCTGGGGTAGCACAAAGAAGGCAGAGGTCATTCTTGCGGCAATTGTCAATACGAGATTTATCAGCATCACCAGTATGCATCGAAACACACGCGTTGCCAGATGGTGTCATCCGGTGCATGGAAGGCAGGCTGGTGGAAGCAAAGCAGGCTGGTTTGGAGAACTCGCTGGCAAGCGCCTTACAGGGCAAGTAGACGGACATGAGGACAAAAAGAGTCCACCACCCTAAAAAATAGGGCGCAAACCGGCGTTGTTGCTTATGTGAGCATTTCATTCCGGTGATGATTAAAAATAACAGAAGCCATGTCAAGCATCCGCTAACAGTGCGCGTGCGGCACAAGATCCTGGGCGGCCTGGCACCAGCCGATCTGCAGAGCAGCTGGCCAGAAAGTCGGCTACATTGGCAGAATGACTCCAAACCAGGATGCTACTAAAGAGGGGGCGGTCGACAAATTTCTCGCTTGATGGCCATGGAGATCGCCATGCTGCATTACTCGGCTACGAACAGAGAAAGCGGGACCTTGAGTGATCCCGCTTGGCGCCATGCGGAGCAGAACCCGGCTGTAGAGATGCTGTTGATTACATTCGGCCGGGGTGCTCCGCCATCGGCAGTGCTTGAGGTCAGTCTTTCTTCTCCATGCCACTCCCGCAGCAGGGGCATTTGGGCGCCTGCCCACCACCCTGATTAGCGGAAGCGTCTTCCCGGGGCTCTTCCGTGACACGCATACCGCAACCGCACTTACCACACCGGTACTCTTCGTTTTTCTTGCAGCATCCCATATTTTTCTCCTTGCCAAGACCAGAACAATGTGGAAGAAACTTTGCATTTACCCTCTACATTATTGCGAGGGAACACCAATTAGAAGCCCCCCAGCCGCCATAAAGTTCCCTGGAGATACGGATTCCAAGCAATTCAGGGCAAGGGCATGGTATGCGGAGCGGTATTGATACGTGCGTCCGTAGCAACCGACATGAAATACAACATCCGACAAAATACACTCACCGCGGCAGGAGAATTACCCGTACTCTGTAACCAAAATCAAGGAGAACACCCATGTCGGCATATCAGCAGGTGCTGCTTTTCGCATTGGCCGGGTTGCTGACCGCACTCGTGCTCCTTGGAATCGGGCGTTATGTGAACGCCCGGCTCAATACCGAGCCGGCTAGGCGCCCTTTTGAATCCGGCGAAGCACCGCAAGTGCACGCCTGGAGTCGCTTCCATGTGCGTTTTCTCAATTACGCCCTGATTTTCCTGCTGTTCGACATGGAAATGGTGTTCATGTATCCCTGGGCCGTGGTCTTTCTGGACGAGGGCTGGAAGGCATTCACAGAAATGGGCATGTTCATCACCATCCTGGTGCTGGGCATTCTGTATGCCTGGCGCGAGCGCGCCTTCGATTGGGATTGATGCACGTGGCGCTCCGGCGAGGACTACAGCACTTTGCCTTTGGCCACCCGACTGCCTTTCCTGTGCTGGGCTGGGGCGGTAGCGCGCTCTGGCATCAGTTGCGCGCCGGGGACCGCATCCAGGCGGCACCGGCGCCGCGCAATGCCGACCTTTTGGTCCTGGCCGGCGAGATCCCGGCGAGCTGGCAGGCGAATGTAATCGCCCTGTTCGAAACCTTGGCCCTGCCCCGCCTGATACTGTGGCTGCAGCCGCCCTGGCCCTGCACGCCGATCAGTGGCCTGCCGGTAGGGGTCAGTGTCGCGCCCGAGGCCATTATGCAGATCGACTGGACTGAACTTGTGGAACAGTTGCTGGCCCCCGGCAACCCGGCCAATGCGCCGCTACTGGCGGATGAGCCCCCAGCACCCTGGCGCGGGATCGGCCCGCATGGGCAGGGCGGCAAGGGGATGATGGGAGGCGTACCCTACGGCCGGCCCATGGCGATGAACGCCGACGATCCAGACGGATTGATGCTGGACGATGTACCGACTTATCTCGGGCCGCATTTTCCCGGCCTGCCCAGTGGACTTTGCCTGGAGCTGCGAGTGCAGGGCGACCGTATCCGGGAATGCGTGGCTGCGCGAAACAGCTTCCCGCATGGCGCAGCGCCGCAGGGAAATGCACCGGCGCCGGCAAGCGTGGCAGCCTGTGAAAATGAACGGCTGCGCGGCCACTTGCGTTGGATGGCGGATTTCCTGGAGCTCGCCGGTCTGGCGGCCTTGGGTGCGCGGGCGCGGCGCCTGGCTGAGCGGCCGGAGCGCCGGGCCGTGCAGCGTCTGATCGCGCAGGCGGAATGGGGTGGCTTGCTGCGCCGCCGTTGCCGGGGGCTGGGGGTGATCACGCAGGAAGAAGCCTTGCATGCGGGCCTGCCGGATTCAGCCGCCAAGGCCAGCGGCGTGGATCATGACAGCAGGCGCAGTGAGCCCGCCTATCAGGCCTTGGGTTTCGAAGTGCACACCGAAACGCAGGGTGACACTTGGGCGCGCTGGCGGGTGCGGGCACGGGAGTGCCGACAATCACTGGACCTGATCGAGCGCGCTGCTGATATGCGCCTGCCGGCTGCGGCGCAATCCGGTCTCCCGGCCAATGCGCCCAGCCCCGCCACACTCGAACTCCTGCGCCATAAACTCGCCAGCCTGGAGTGGTCACAAGCGGTGCTGTTCGTGGCCAGTCTCGGTCTGGACATGGGGGCCGAACAATGAGCCCCGTGGCGCACGCCAGCGTCTGGTGGGCCGCGCCAGCGGCGTTGTTGCTGGTACTGGCCGGAATCGCGTTGCTGGCCATGCTGGATGCCGCCCTGCGGGCCCGGCTGGCAGGTCAGGGCTGGCAGAGCGGAATTTTGGCAGGGCCCCTGCGGCAAGCATTTCGCAGCATTTTCAAGGAGTTCCGTCCTACCGAGCACCCCGACCTCGCCCTCTGGCTGACCGCGCCGGTGCTGCTGCTGAGTGCGGTCATGGCGGCACTGGTGGTCATGCCACTGTCGCCAGGCTGGATCGGTGCCGATCTGCGGGTCGGTATCGTCTTTTTTACCGCGCAGTTCACCCTGGTGGCGGCGGCGGTCTACCTGGCGGGCTGGGGGCCTAACAGCAAGTATCCGCTGATCGCCGGCTACCGCTTCATCGGGTTGATGCTGGCTTATGAGATGCCTTGGGCCATCACCATCATTGCCGTGTCACTGCCGGCCGGCTCGCTGCAAGTGGGCGCCATCGTCGCGGCACAGAGCCATCTATGGAATATTGTCCTGCAACCGCTGGGCTTTCTGCTGTACCTGATCTGCGCGCTAGGCATCGCCTTCTGGGGACCTTTGAACGTGGTGTCCAGCAGCGACCTGGCCGGGGGCGTCGACGTCGAGCTGTCCGGCGCCCCCCTGCTGGTCTGGCAGCTCGGGCACTACGGCCTGCTCCTGGCTGTGAGCGCCTTCGCCGTGCCGCTGTTTCTGGGCGGTTCGGCGGGATACTGGCTGCCTGGCCCGCTCTGGACCGTGCTAAAGACCTTGCTGATTGCCACGCTCCTGCTCTGGATCAGCCATCGCCTGCCCCGCATCGCGCTGGAACAGTTCATGAAATGGGCCTGGATCCTGTTGATCCCCCTGGCCCTGCTCAACATCTTTCTGGTCGGCGGCATACTGCTGATCTGGCCCGGCCTGCGTGGGGTGGCACCATGAGTGGCATAACACTCGCTTTCATTGTGCTATCCACATTCGTCATCGTCTCCGGCTGGCTGGTGTTTCGTTTCAATTCCATGGTGCGCGCCACCTATGCCCTGCTGCTGTCCTTCCTTGCCACCTCGGGACTCTTTCTACTGCTCGATAGCGAGTTCCTCTTCGCCATCAGCTTTCTGATGATGGTCGGCGAGATGGTCATCATGGTCATGTTCATGATCGCTTTCATGATGAATCCGGCCGGCTTGAATCCGATGAACATGGTGCACCAGCCGCGCATCGCGGCGTTTGCCGGGTTTGGTGTCTTTGCGCTGCTCACAGTGGCCATCCTGACAGCAGACTTCCCGCAGCCCATCGCCACCGCGCCTGCCGATGTCACCGCCGCCATCGGCTTTGAGCTGCTGGGCTCGTCCATGCTGATTTTCGAGACCGCCGGCGTCACCCTGCTGGCCGGCATGATCGCCGTGATTGCGCTGGCGGCTCGGCGCGGCCGGTTCAATGATGCGGTGCTGCTGCCGGGAAAACGGTCGATGCCAAATCATGGTGGCCACGGGGGCATGAATCACGGGAAGGCCGCCGCCCACCCGCAGGATCACCAGGACTCCCACGCCACCCACAGCGCACAGGCAAAACCCGGAGGCGAGCATGGGCATTGAGGCCTTTTTGATTGTCGCTGCTGCCTTGATCGGCATTGGCCTGTACGGCGCGTTGAGTCAGCAGTCCATCGTCATGGTCATGATGGGACTGGAGCTGATCCTGAACGGCATCCTGCTGAGCATTCTGAGCTTCTGGCACTTCGTGGCACCCTACTCCGCCAAGGGACAGATCTTCGCCATCATCGGCCTGACCTTGATGGCGGTCGAGGCGGCCATGGGTTTTGCCATCCTGATCGCCCTCTACCGGGCGCGGATGGTGGACACCGTTGACGGCGCCAAGGACCTGCGCGGCTGATGGTCACCAATCTGCTCTGGCTCTTGCCAGCCCTGCCGCTCGGCCTGGGGGTGCTTCTGCTGGCGGGCGGACATCGTTTCGATCGTCTGGCCGGCATCCTGAGCGCCATCGGCGCATTTTCCACCCTGCTCCTGGCCCTCTGGGCGTTGCAGGCGCACCCGACAGCAGTCTGGCCCTGGCTGCCGCTCGGGAATCGCAGCTTGCCGCTGACCCTTGCGGCGACGCCCTTGAGTGCCGCGATGGCGGTGCTGGTATCGGCGCTGGCCACCCTGATACTGATCTATGCCCTGGCGTACATGGCCAAGGATCCGTCCCGGGCGCGGTTTTTCGGCCTGATGAGCCTGTTTCTGGGCAGTATGCTGCTGCTGGTGCTGGCCGATGATCTGCTCGCGCTGCTGATCGCCTGGGAGAGCGTGGGCGCCTGCTCCTACGCCCTGATCGGCTTCTGGTATACGGAGGCCGGTCGCCCGCCCGCCGCCAACCGCGCATTTCTCAGCACCCGCTTCGCAGATATCGGATTGTACCTGGCGGCAATGGCCGCCTTCGCCGTTACGGGTGGTTTTTCCTTTGCCAGTCTGGCGACCCTGAGTGGCTGGCCCTTGCAGCTCGTGGTTGGCGGCCTGATCCTGGCCGCGCTCGGCAAGTCGGCCCAACTGCCTTTTTCCGGCTGGCTATCCGGCGCCATGCTGGGGCCCTCGCCGGTCTCCGCCCTGCTGCACTCGGCCACTATGGTCGCGGCGGGCGCCTTTCTGCTGACCAAGCTCCTGCCCGTGCTGATGCTGACCACCTGGGCGCAGCCGCTGCTGCTCTGGGTTGGTGGCTTGACAGTACTCACGGGAGCCCTGATTGCCCTGTACCAGGATGAGATCAAGCAGATCCTGGCTGCCTCCACCCTGTCCCAATATGGTTACATCTTCGCCGCACTGGGCGCGGCGGATGCAGGTGCCGCCACCCTGCACCTTTTCAGCCATGCCCTGTTCAAGGCCCTGCTCTTCCTGGCCGCAGGCGTGCTGGTACACAGCGGTCTGCAGCGTCTGCAGGAGATGGGCGGCCTGCGCAGGCCCATGCCCTGGACGGCTGCCGCTTTCGGCATCGGCGCGCTGTCCCTGGCGGCCATTCCCCCCTTGGGCGGCTTTTTCAGCAAGGAACTGATACTGGCCGCCGTCAGCGAGCAAAACCGGCTGCTGGGTATCTTCCTGATGCTTGGTGCCTTTCTGACGGCCGTTTACATAGCGCGCGCCTGGCTGCTGGCCTTCGCCGGCAACACCCCCGTCAATCCATCGAATCCACAAAAGGCGGACACGAGCATGCGCCTGGCTATGGGTGTGCTCATTGTGCTGGTGCTTTTCTCGGGCCTGCTGGCCTGGCCTCCGATTGCCGGGGCCTCCGGGGTCTCGGCCGCCATTCAGATCATGTCAGCCGAAACCATGCTGTCTCTGGGTCTGGTCCTGCTGGGCCTGCTGTGGAGCTGGCGCCGCCATGTCAGCGGTCGACTCCTGCACCTGCCGAAATTTGGCGTTCTTGGGGCGGCAGCAGGCCAGTGGTTCGGCCTCTTGCAATTGAGTGATGGTGTGGGTCGGCTGGGCCTGCGTCTGGCCCAGCAGCTGGCGAAGGCAGATGATCAGTTGCTCGCCAGGGGCGTGCAGCAGTTGCCGAAGCTGACATTGCATCTGGGCGAATGGTCACGCCGAGCCGACCGGGAAGGCTGGGACCGCCTGATCGAAGGCATGGCGAATTCCCTGAGCAGTGGTTCACGTGTTCTAAGCGATCTGCAGAACGGATTGCTGCACCGCTATTACCTTTGGATGGTAGTCAGTATGCTGCTTTTGCTCGCTCTCACCTTCTGGACCGCCGGAGTCTGAACACATGCTAAGTCTGGCCATCTTTCTCCCGCTGCTCGGGGCACTGCTGATTCTGCTGATCCCGGCGTCGCGGGTAAAGGTCATTCGCAACACGGCCAATCTTACCACCAGCCTGACACTTGCACTGTGGCTGACGATCGGCCTGAATTTCCGGCTCGACGGAGGGTTTCAGTTCGTGGAATTCCTGCCCTGGATCAAAAGCCTTGGCATCAGCTATCACCTGGGCGTGGATGGCCTGTCACTGGCGCTGCTGCTCATGACTGCCCTGCTGTTCTGGTCGGCGCTGGTGTTTTCCTGGACGCAAACAGAGCGGGCCAAGGAGTACTTCGCCTGGTTTCTTTTTCTGGAAAGCGCCTGCCTTGGTGTTTTTGCCGCCCTGGACCTCTTCCTTTTTTATATTTTCTGGGATCTCACCCTGGTGGGCATGTACTTCATCATCGCCATCTGGGGCCACGAGCAGGCCCGCCGGGCAGCCACCTGGTTTTTTATTTACACGCTGGTGGGGTCTCTGGCCCTGCTGCTGGCCATCATTGGGCTCTACCTGAATACCCAGCCGCTGAGCATGGACATGCTGGAGATCATCCGGCAGCAGCCTCTGGCTGGCGGCTGGCTGGCGCAGCTGGTTTTTTTGGGTTTTTTCCTGGGTTTCGCCATCAAGCTCCCGCTCGTGCCCTTTCACACCTGGCTGCCGCTGGCACACACCGAGGCGCCGGCGGCGGGTTCGACCATCCTGGCTGCGGTACTTCTGAAGATGGGCGGTTATGGTTTCCTGCGCATTCTGCTGCCCATGCTGCCAGACACTTTCCGGCAGTACGCGCTGGCGCTGGTGCTGCTGGGCGTGATCAGCGTGATTTACGGCGCCTTGGCGGCCCTCGCGCAAACGCATTTCAAACGCATGGTGGCCTATACCAGCGTCAATCACATGGGTTATGTGATGATGGGGATTGGCGCCCTGGGTGTCTGGCAGGGCAGCGAGGCCGCCAGGACCCTGGCCTATAATGGCGCCGTGCTGCAGATGGTCTCACATGGCCTGATCACCGGCGCGCTGTTTCTGATCAGTGGCATGCTGTGGACCCGTGCCCACAGCTTCGATATGGACGCTTTCGGCGGGCTTGGGCGCATCGTGCCGGTGTTTACCGCAGTCACCGGTCTGCTGGCCTTCGCCAGCCTGGGCCTGCCCGGTCTGTCCGGCTTTGTCGCCGAATTCCAGATTTTTGTCGGCACCTTCAGCGTCTATCCCTGGGCCGCCGCTGTGGCCCTGCTCGGCATCGTCATCACCGCCGCACTCTTCCTGCGTGCCTTGCAGCGGCTCTTTCTTGGCCCGGTCAATGCCCAGTGGACGGGCATGGCGGACCTCAAGGCGCATGAGCTGATCGCATTGGCGCCGCTCCTGTTGTTGGTGATCCTGATCGGCATCCTGCCCGGTTGGCTGATCGATCTGATCAATGCTGCCATGCACTGGAAAGGGAGCTGAACCTTGCGCCTGGATCTGATCAGTCCGCTGCTGATCCTGCTGGTTGGGGCGGTGCTCACCCTGCTGGTGGGCATCTTTCTGCCGCGCGACAAGCAGCGCTGGAACGCCGGGCTCGCCTTGCTGGTGCTGGGCGCTGCTGGCGTGGCCGCACTGACCCTGAGGGGCACGCACGCATTGATCTTCGACGGTAGCTTCGTGGTGGACGAAGCGACTGTCTGGACCCAGCTCATGCTGTTCGCGACCGCTGCGGCAAGCATCCTGCTGGCCATCCCGGTGTTCCGCAATGACGCCAGGGAAGGTGAGTTCTACAGCCTGCTGCTCTTTACGGTGATCGGCACAGTGGTGCTGGCAGGTGCCGCCGACATGATGGAGATCGTGCTCGGGGTGCTGCTCAGTTCCATCGGCGGTTATGTGCTGGTGGCCTACCGGCGCAGCGATCCGCTGGCCCTGGAAGCGGTCCTGAAATACTATCTGGTGGGTGCCCTGACCAATATGGCGCTGATTTTCGGCTTTGCACTTTTATATGGCCTGAGCGGCTCAACCCAGTTGGGCACAATGGGAGAACAACTCGCGCCCGGCAGCACGCTGCTGCTGAGTATCGCCGTGGTGCTGGTGCTGGTCGGCATCGGCTTCAAGGCGGGCTTCGTGCCGGCCCACTTCTGGATGCCCGACGCCCTCCAGGCGGCCAGCACACCGGTGGCCGCCTTGCTCTCCGTGGCGCCCAAACTGGCCGCCCTCCTGGCCTTGGCGCATGTCATGGAGGCGCTGCCGCTGGCGCGCATCGACTGGCCGCTGGTACTGGCGATCATCGCCGCCGTCACCATGAGCTGGGGCAATCTGGCTGCCTGGCGCCAAGAGAACCTGCAACGCCTGCTGGCTTATTCCAGCATCTCCCAAAGCGGCTACATGCTGCTGGCCCTGGTGGCCCTGCCCGACTCGTCGCTGGCCTTGCCCGCCTTGCTGTTTTACTTCGCGGCCTATCTCGCGGCCAACTTCGGGGCCTTCGCGGTAGTCGGCGCGCTGGGCAAACCGAACATTTGCGACGGCGCCGGGCTCGCCCGCAGGCACCCACTGCTGGCCCTGTCGATGGCGGTATCGCTGCTGTCGCTCATGGGCCTGCCGCCGCTGGCAGGCTTTGTCGGCAAGTTTCTGCTCTTTACGGTGGCCTTCGAGGCCCACTATGAATGGCTGGCCATCCTGGCGGCACTGAACTCGGTGCTGTCCCTGTACTATTACCTGCGCGTCATCGCCCCCATGTACCTGCAGCCACCGGCGTACGCTGGCAAGCCCGAACCCTGGGCGGTAATCGTCGCTGCTGTTAGTGCCCTGGCCAGTCTCCTGCTGGGATTGGGTGTTTACCTGTTCCTGGATTTTCCTGCAACCTGAGCTTTCATGCAGTGAAGCAGGCTATCCTGACGTAAAATAGTAGTCCCTCCCCAAAGACGGCTGCTTTGTCCGTGTGCTAGGTACTTTGCCGGATAGGCGCACAAGCGGGTGCTGCTACCCTGAAACTCCGTCAATTATCTGACACTGGAGTTCATCATGCCCCTACAGCATCCGCCCCATACAGATACCCGCAAGTACATCGTCAGATTCAGTCTGCTGGCCGCCTGCCTAGCTTTCGCCAGCCCAACTTTAGCCAGTGCCCAAGGGAACCAGAAAGCGCCAGCCGGCACCGCGGCGTCTGTTTCTGGCAACCCCGCACATGGTGCTGCGGCTCAGAAGACGCGCATCTACGAAATCATGTACATGGAAAACATGATCGACCATCACAACATGGCGGTTGAGATGGCCCAGACCTGCCTGAGCAAGGCCAGCCATGCAGAGTTGAAGTCGCTCTGTCAGAACATCGTTACCAGCCAGAAACAGGAAATCCAGATACTCAAGAACCTGCTCGCCCAGAAATACCAGATCACCTACAAGGCGCAAATGAGCGCGCAGGAAATGAGTGACATGCGCGCACTGGCCGCCTTGAATGGCGCCGCCTATGAAAAGGCCTTCATGCAGCAGATGATCCAGCATCACTGGGCGGCTATCGAGATGACGGTACGCGACCTACCACATTTCAAAACGCCTCAACTCGTGACGCTGGGCCTGGATGTTATCGGCGCGCAGGCACCGGAAATCAAGCAAATGCGCGGCTGGCTCTGCGATTGGTACAAGGTCTGCGACCTAGTGCCCGAGAGTACTCTGCAGCCGAACCCCAGAGGTGAACACGCCAGGCAATATGGGTCAGAACATCGGGGGTAAGTATGCGAATGCCGCTAACCGCAAGCCTTGCGCAAAAGATCTGAGACTTGCCGGGCACAGCTGCTAAATACACAACCCCGGACTGTTCGGGCACGCCCGGGGTGTCTGTACTGCTTATGAAAGCTTCGCAGGTGTCAGGTGGTCTAGCGATCTAAAGATACCTGTTGATGATCTTCGCCAGTTCCGCATAGCCTTGCGGAACCAAATGCACACCATCCGACCCCACCAGACTGGACCAGTTGCTCAGGGCCCGGAAGTCTTTTTCCGAGTCCAACAGCTTGATGCGGCTGTTGCCCTGGGCGGCGATCCAGTCACGTAGTTGCTGGTTCACCCGCTGATTGCGGGCATCAACACTGTCCTTGCGCGGCAGGATGGTCATGACATAGACAGTGGCG